>JBDUDZ010000045.1:0-12436 GCA_040002635.1 Rhodoglobus sp. | reverse complement strand
ACATGCGCTCCTGCAGCGCAGTCATGGCGAATGGCGTCGCCACGCCTGAGCGGTCGGCAACGATCGAGCCGTTGGTGCGGGTCTCGATTGCGCCCGCCCAGGCCTCGTAGCCGTGCGAGATTGCATTGGCGATGCCGGTGCCGCGGGTGATGGTGAGGAACTCGGTGCGGAAGCCGATGAGACCGCGCGAGGGCACGATGAACTCCATGCGCACCCAGCCGGTGCCGTGGTTCGTCATGGTCTCCATGCGACCCTTGCGGGCGGCCATGAGCTGCGTGATCGCTCCGAGGTGCTCTTCGGGGGCATCCACAGTCAGGTGCTCGAACGGCTCTTGCACCTTGCCATCGACGCGCCTCGTGACAACCTGCGGCTTGCCGACGGTGAGCTCGAAGCCTTCGCGGCGCATCTGCTCGACGAGGATCGCGAGCGCGAGTTCGCCGCGGCCCTGCACCTCCCAGGCATCAGGGCGCCCGATGTCGACGAGCTTGATCGAGACGTTACCGACGAGCTCGCGGTCGAGGCGGTCTTTGACCATGCGAGCGGTGAGCTTGTGGCCCTTGACCTTGCCGATGAGCGGGCCCGTGTTCGTGCCGATCGTCATCGAGATGGCGGGGTCGTCGACGGTGATGGTCGGCAGCGGGCGAACGTCATCCGGGTCGGCGAGGGTCTCACCGATGGTGATGTCTTCGAAGCCGGCGACCGCGACGATGTCGCCCGGGCCCGCAGATTCGGTCGGGAAGCGGTCGAGCGCCTTGGTGATCAGCAGCTCGGTGACTCGCACGTTGTGCACGCTGCCATCGTGCTTGACCCAAGCGACGGTCTGCCCCTTCTTGATGGTGCCGTTGAAGACACGCAGCAGGGCAAGGCGGCCGAGGAACGGCGACGCGTCGAGGTTTGTGACGTGGGCCTGCAGTGGGGCCTCGTCGTCATAGCTCGGGGCCGGAATGTGCTTGATGATGGCGTCGAACAGCGGCTCGAGGTCGTCGTTGTCGGGAAGGGTGCCGTTCTCCGGCTTGTTCCAGCTCGCGGCACCGTTGCGGCCCGAAGCGTAGACGACAGGCACGTCGAGAACCGCGTCGAGGTCCATGTCCGGGAAGTCGTCGTGCATGTCACTCGCGAGCCCGAGCAGAAGGTCTTGGCTCTCGGAGACGACCTCATCGATGCGGGCATCCGGCCGGTCGGTCTTGTTGACGAGCAGGATGACCGGCAGCTTGGCCTCGAGGGCCTTGCGCAGCACGAACCGGGTCTGCGGCAGCGGGCCCTCGCTCGCGTCAACGAGCAGCACGACGCCGTCGACCATGGATAGCCCGCGCTCGACCTCACCGCCGAAGTCGGCGTGGCCCGGGGTGTCGATCACGTTGATGGTGATGGGGCCGCCGTCGCCGTTCGCGGCGGCGTGGATGCCCTTGTAGGAAATCGCCGTGTTCTTGGCGAGGATGGTGATGCCCTTTTCGCGCTCGAGGTCGTTCGAGTCCATCGCGCGTTCTTCGAGGTGAGCGTGCTCGGCAAAAGAGTTCGTTTGGCGAAGCATTGCATCAACCAGGGTGGTCTTGCCGTGGTCGACGTGGGCGACAATCGCCACATTGCGCAGGTCTGAGCGTGTGGCGATTGCCATGGCGCGTCCTTAATATATTTGGGCCTCTGGTTCGATCCCTTCATGGGACCGGAGGCGGTGTGAGACTCCCGCCGCTCGCGCTGCGCGATCGGATCCGCCAGCGGCACGGCAGCGATAAGTCGCTGGGTGTAAGGGTCTTTGGGGTTTCGCAAGATCTCGTCTCGAGTACCCTGCTCCACAAGTCTACCGCGATGCGGGCGCCGATGCCTGCTCAGAAGAATCTGGGCAGTCTGTGCGCATCAGCCGTTGTCGTTTGCTGGTGCCCAACGCCACACGTTCCAGAACACTCCGGGAGACAGACTTGAGGGTGCGATCCCGGTGACTTTCGTCGCGTCGAAGGCGGTAATGGCTGGAAACTGGAAGATCGGCACCCCGTAACCGTCATCCCACAAGATCTTGTCGACCTGTTTGAGGACGCCCGCCTGCGCTGTCGCGTCAAACGTGTCATCAAGCTTGTCGAGCAAGCCATCGACATCTTTGTTGCTGTAGCCCGTGAAATTGTTCGCCCCATCAGAGCGGTACGCCGTGGAGTTCGCGATAACACCCGGGCCCGACGACTGCCAGGCGAACAGAGACGCGTCGTAGGCGTCAGAAGTGCCGAGCACGCTGCGCCAGTTTGCGTTTCCGCAGTCGGTCACCACGAAGCCCGCGAGCGCCGCCGATTTTTGGATGAGGGCGAACTCCTGTGCGCGCTGAGGGTTTGTAGGGTCGTAAAGAATGCACACAGTGGGGTTGGGGATGCCTGCGGCGGCGAGCAACGCCGTCGCTCCCGCGATGTCTACCGTGGCGTAGCCGGCGGAGTCGTTCGATCTCACCGAGGCCGCGTATTCCTTAGACCCCGGCACGAACACCTGGGAATCGCGAGTGACTGCGTCTTTCTGCAGGGGCACGACGAGCTTGTCAACTATCTCGCGGCGCGGGATCATCTTGAGAAACGCTTGGCGCACCCTCTGATCAGTGAAGACACCGTTTTTTGAGCCAGTGAATTGGAGGCTCAACTGCTCAAAACTTGAGTCGTATCCGCGGATGAGCGTGAAGTCGAGATCAGAGAGGGCGCTCACCACGTCGGCACTCGACTTCGGCGATATGACCTGAACCTCGCCGCTATTCAGAGCCTGCACCGCGCTGAGCGGATCGGTGACGAACCGTACAGTGATCTGCTCGAACCGGGGTGAACGGTCACCGACGTACCGCTTGTTTGCGGTAAGGGTGACGTATTGGTCGGGCACGAAGCCACTTATTGTGTACGGACCGGTGCTCGCGAGGAGGTCGGCGTCCGACGGCATGCCGGTGAGGTTGAAGCCCGTGTTCCAGAATCTCGAAATCGCTGCGAGCGCGGTGGTGTCGTCACCGTCGATTGCCGCGATCACCGCGTCTTTCGCAGCTTGGTCGCCTTTCACGCCAAGCGCGTGACGGGCAACGACGTGTGCGGGCAGCCCCGGCGTAGTAGTTCCGAAGAACGCTGACTCCCAGTCGACATACGGCTTGTCGTAGACGAGGGTTATCGACTTCCGGTCGGCGCTGATCTGCGGAAGCTTGCTCACCAGGCTCAGCCCGGCCGGCACATCCGAGCGGGCACCGGAATCGAAGTACACGACGTCAGAGGGAAACGCGTCGGTGAACTGCCCGGTATTCGGGTCGGTAACCGTCGCGGGATCGAAACCCGGGGTGTTGAATGCCGCCGACTGGGCTGCCCAAGCCAGGAGGAGATCCGCCGCGTCTACCGGGGCGCCATCAGACCAGGTAACCCCATCGGCCACCGTGTACTTAACAATCAACGGATTGTCGGAGAGCTTCTCATAGTGACCGAACGACTCGTCGCGCACGAGCGACTGTGTGTTGTCGAAGTAGTTGAAGCCCGAGTTCGTGGCGTAGGCGATGTCGAAGTTCGCCGGAGAATCCCCAAATGACGTGCCGGGGTTGTACGAATAGAACGGGTTATCGAGAGCGACAGAAATCGAGGAACCGGGCACGGCCGTGGTCTGGGCTGTGCACCCGGCTACGACGAGAGCGCTCAGGGCGATCGCTGCGACAACCGCTAGTCGTCTCAATGCCACAGTCTTCTCCAATGCGAACGCCATTGTGCCAAAAAAGGCTGCGCCTAGATCTTTATTGTGCCCCATTCGCCCAATGCTCTTTGGGTCGAACTCACTCGCTGCCGGCCGCCAGTATCTGGGCGCGAAGTTCTCGGCGTGCCCGCTGGGCTTCCGGGTCGGGAAGCGGGACAGCAGCAATGAGCCGCTGAGTGTAGGGATCGCGCGGGTTCCGCAAGATCTCATCGCGAGTGCCAACCTCGGCGAGCCTGCCGTTATGGAGCACTGCGATGCGATCGGCAAGCACATCGATAACCGCAAGGTCGTGGGTGATGAACAGGCAGGCGAATTGGAATTCGCGCTGCAGTTCCCTGAGCAGCTCGAGCACTGTCGCCTGAACTGAGACGTCGAGCGCCGATGTCGGTTCATCGGCGACAAGGAGCGCCGGTTTGAGCGCGAGAGCTCGGGCGATTCCGATGCGCTGCTTCTGCCCGCCGGAAAGCTCGTGAGGGTAGCGGCTGTAGTACGCCTTCGGCAGTTCTACCGAATCCAGAAGCGTTTCCACCTCTCGCACAAGGGTTTGCCCCTTAAGTTTGCGAGCGAGGAACAACGGTTCGCCGATGCTCTGCCCGATCGTCATGCGGGGGTTGAGCGACGACGCCGGGTCTTGGAAGACGATGCCCACCTTGCGATGCACCTCCCGCGCGAGGTGCCTGGTGGGGCGCGATAGGTCGGTACCGACCACATTAAGCGTGCCTTCGGTAATAGGAATGAGGCCGATGGCGGCCCGCCCCAGCGTCGTCTTGCCCGATCCCGACTCCCCCACGAGACCGAGCACCTCACCGCGGTGCACCTGAAGATTGACATGGTCGATGGCTCGGAACGACTTGACCCGCCCGCGACCCGCGTAGTCGATAACGACATCGGAGAAGTCGAGCACTACTGGCGCATCGGCGAAGCGCGCGGCCGCGGCGACGACAGCTTCGGCCGCAGCGCGCTCGTTGGCCTGGATCTGCTCCTTCAATGACTCATCGAACCCCACGACATCAGCCGCAGAAACAAGTGCAACTGTCGTGTCGATGCTGGACTCAGACGCTGAGTGCGCTTGCCCCAATCGCGGGACCGCCGCGAGAAGGGCCTGGGTGTACGGATGCTGAGGGTTACCGAAAATCTCAGAAACCGTGCCGGTTTCCACGATCTCGCCTTTGCGCATGACGGCGATGTAGTCCGCGAGGTCGGCAACGACACCCATGTCGTGCGTGATCAACAGCACTGCGCTGCCAAGCCGATCCCTGAGACTGCGGATGAGGTCGAGGATCTGTGCCTGGATCGTCACATCCAATGCCGTGGTCGGCTCGTCGGCGATGAGTAGCGCAGGGTCGCAGGAAATGGATTGCGCGATCATTGCACGCTGCCGCTGGCCGCCCGAGAGTTGATGCGGGTAGGAGTTGAACGCCTTCAGCGGATCGGGCAGCTCGACGAGGCGCAGAAGTTCAAGCGCACGAAGCTTCGCCTCCGACGGTGAGGTGCCGTAGTGCAGGCGCAGGGTCTCGACTATCTGGAACCCCACAGTGAAGACGGGGTTGAGCGCCGTCATGGGCTCCTGGAAGATCACCGCGACATCCTTGCCACGCACCTCCCGCATGCGGGATGCGGATATGCCGCGCAACTCCCTGCCATTGAGCTTGATGCTGCCGCTGACCCTGCTGTTGCCCGGCAACAAATCAAGCACAGACATCGAACTCACGCTCTTACCGGATCCGGATTCGCCGACGAGCGCCATCACCTCACCGCTGCGGATCGAATAGTTGAGCTTTTTGACCGCGGGAATCCACCGGTTGTCGACGACGAAGTCGACGTTGAGGTCGGTGACCTGCAAAACCGGCGGCATGTCGGCGGCGCTGGCGCCCTCGGGCTTGGCGTTAACAGGGCTGGCGTTCACAGCAGAGACCTCTTCCCCGCGATGATGGCCGCGGCGGTCGATGGGAGGATGGTGGTATGCCGAGCCCCGAGAAGCCCAGCCCTGACGGAAGCGTGGAGACTTTCCACTCGCGGTTCAACCGCGTGCTCGCGGTGGCCATCTGGGCCATAGACGGGCTGCTGGTGGCCGGCGGCGTTGTATCCGGAACCCTCGAAGGGCATCCTGCGCTCGTGGCTCCCGCCGCGCTGCTCGCGTTCGCGGCGTGGCTGGCGCTGTGGCATCCCGCCGTCATAGTTGACGACGACGACGCGACCCTCGTCAACGTGATTCGCACCGTCGTTGTGCCGTGGTCGGCGCTCATCGATGTTGACACGAAATACGCACTGACACTGCGCACCCCTGAGCGGGCCTACTCGGCATGGGCCGCGCCCGCACCCGGCCGCGCCGGCGCTGCAATGGCGCGAAGGGTCGAGCGAGGACGGCAGCCCTCGGGCCACCGCGGCACCGCGGTAAGCCCGCGACCTGGCGACCTTATGGCCAGCGAGTCGGGACAGGCGGCGTACATGGTGCGCACCCGCTGGCAGGAACTCATCGCCGCAGACAGTGTCGAAACCGGCATCGCGCACGAGGTAGTCGTGCGCACGAACTGGCACTGGCCGTCGATCGCCGTGCTGGTCGCCCTTGCAATCGGCTCGGCGTTCGCGCTCGGCTGGGCGTAGCGCCAACCCCGACACTGAGGTCATCGTTCGTTCTCCGGCGGTAGGCCAACTTCGGTCAGCGCCTGGCCGCCGTATACGGTGTCTTCGGGTTCCTTGGCCTTGCGCAAGCTAAACCGCCGCTGCTGCGGATCGAACGCATCACGCAACCCATCGCCGACGAAGTTGACGCAGAGCGCCAACAGCACGATGAAGCTCGCGGGCCACCAGAAAAGCCATGGCCTTGTCGAGAACGCCGACTGGTTCTGACTGATCAACAGGCCCAGCGAGGAATCCGGCGCCTTGATGCCATAGCCGAGGTAGCTGATGGCGGTCTCGAGCAAGATCGCCGACGCGATGAGCAGCGTCGAACTGACGATGATCACGCCAATCGCGTTGGGAAGGATGTGCCGGAAGATGATCCGAGCATCCGACGCGCCCGCGACACGAGCAGCCTCCACGAACTCACGCTCGCGCAGCGTCAGGAATTCTCCGCGCACGAGCCGAGCCACGACCATCCAGGAGACCAGCCCGAGCAGGAGTGCTAACCCGGGGGCGCCGAGACCGTTCGAGGTCTTGCCGACTACGGCACCGATGACCAGCGCAGGGATCACGATGAAGACGTCAGTGATTCGCATGAGCACGGCATCTACCCAGCCGCGGAAATAGCCGGCGATCGAGCCGACCACGACACCGAGCATGGTGGCGAATATGCCAATAATCAGCATCACCACCACCGAGTTCTGAATGCCGCGCATCGTCAACGCGAAGTAGTCGCGCCCGATGCGATCCTGTCCGAATGGATGCTTGCCCAGGCTGAACCCACCATCGAACGAGATAGTTGGCTCACCCTGGTTGAGCTGGGCGTTGAGTTGGGCATAAGCGGTGGGCCACCAGCCGGGGATGGGTCCGATCCCAATTGCACTTACCGCGAAGACGATCAGGCCGATGTAGACGAACAACGCGACGACTGCGATGCGGTTCTTGAGGAAGCGCCGAAATATGATGCGGCCCTGGCTCTCGCCCCTGCGCCCCTCCCCGAGGGCCGTGGCGTCGAAGCCGTCGCCGATCTTGGGCTCGAGGGGACTTCCGCCCTGGATAGTGCTCATTCGGCGTCCTCCACAGCATTGTGCATGGTCGTCGGGTATTGCGCGCGGTTCATCGCACACGCACCCTGGGGTCGAGCGAGGCGTACGTGAGGTCGGCGAGGAAGTTGAAAGTGATCGCGGTGACCGCGATGACAAGGAAGTACGCCATCACGGGGTTCACGTCAGTGCTCCCGAGGCTGCTACTGAACAGCGCCCCCATGCCGCTGATCGCGAAAACCCGTTCGGTGATGATCGCGCCACCGAGCAGCGCCCCCACATCCGTCGCGACAAGTGTCGCAATGGGGATGAGCATGTTGCGGAAGGCGTGGCGCACGATGACTGTGCGCTCGGGCAGACCCTTCGCACGGGCGGTGCGCACGTAATCCTGATTCAGGGTGTCGAGCATTCCGGAACGGGCATAGCGCGTATAGCTGGCGAAGCTGATCAGCAGGAGGCTGATAGTCGGCAGGAGAAGGTGGGTGAAGCTGTCGAGGCCGGTGATCCAGACGTTTCCACCGAGGCTCGGGGTCTGTGACCCGACTGTCGCAATCGGGCGGCCCCCAACGGCCTGCGTGTAGTGATACCACGACTGCAAGAACCTGTCGAGAAGGACCAGACCGCCTGACAGCACTGCGGTAATCGCCCCGATCCGCATCATTAGCCCACGGTCGTGGCCGCCCACGATCGCGCCGCTGACCAAGCCAATCGCCAGCGTCGCAATGCCGAGGATCACCAGGGTTCCGACGGACGAGATGTTGAAGAGGCCCTGCAGGCTGAAGTAGGCGATGGCCGCGATCACGATGTTGATTCCGGCGGTGATCCAGGCTCGCCGGTTGCCCAGCCCCGCCAACAGCGAGACTGCTCCGAAGCCGATGCCTGCCGAGAGAATAATTATCACTACCGGCCCCAGCGACGGCTTGGTAAACCACCCGGTCGCCGCCATCGCCCAGAGGATGACGACCGTGGCAATCCCACTACCCAGGAAAACGAACAGGCGGCGCTTCCATGTTCCCCCGATGACGAGTTGCAGCACCACGCCGACGATGATTCCGATCAGCGCGAGGGTGACCGGTGGTATCTGAGGATCGGCGAGGAAGTCGTTGTAGCCCAAAGCGATGAACGACTTGAGTAGCACTGCCATGAGGAACGACGGCAGCGAGAAGAGGAAGAAGCTCAGCAGGGTGACGATGTAGTCGAATCCGGTGTAGACCCGCAAGGCAGTGATGATGCCGAGGATGATGCCGAGCACGATCGCGAGCACGAACGCCGTCGTGACAAGTTGAATCGTTGAGGCTGTTGCCTGCGGAAGCAGGTCGATCACTGGCTGCTTCGAGAATGTCGAGCCGAGATTGCAGCCACCCATGATGGGCACGACGCACCGTGCGACGCCGCCGAGCCAGATGCCCCAGCGCAGCGGTGGGGGCACATCGAGATGCTGCGCCTGAACCCGGGCGTCGATGAGCGCCTGCCTGTTCGGCGAGTTGCTGCCGTTGAGATCCTCAAGGGGATCACCCGAGGCAGATGCGAGCACGTACATGATGAACGACGCCGCGAGCAGAATCAATATTGAGACGACAACGCGCCTCGCGATGAAACTCACCATAAGAGAAGGTACCTGTTCGAAAGAGACGAAGCATCCCGAGAAGGAAACTCGGGACGACCGCATCAGCGACGGGGCGCCGGGTTCCTCCCGAGGGAAGAACCGACGCCCCGCGCTGTATGCGGAACTACCGGGTTGTTACTTCGTCCAGTCCCAGACGTTCCAGACCAGTCCGGTCTGACCACCGAAGTACTTCACGCCCTTGAGCGCGTCGCCTGCGGCGAAGAGACCCGGGAGCTGGAACAGCGGCAGGCCATAACCGTCAGCGAAAGCACCAGCGTCGATAGCCTTCTTCTCGTCAAGCAGCTTTCCCGCGTCAAGCGTGGTCTGGGTCTTCACGGCCAGATCGCTGAGCTTGGCGTTGGAGTAGCGGTTGTAGTTGCTCGGGTTGGCGGTCTGGAACAGCTGCGGAATTGCAGCGTTTCCGACGCCCGGGTTGATCCAGCCGAACAGTGACGCGTCGTAGTTACCGGCGGCGAGCAGGCTGCTCCACTTCGGGTCTCCACCATCGACAACAGTGATGCCGGCCTTCGCCGCCGAGGCCTGGATGGCCTGGAAGGAGTCGACGCGGTTCGGGTTCTTCGTGTTGTAGAGGATCTTGACCGTCGGGGTTGCCCCGCCGAGCAGTTGCTTCGCCTTGTCGATATCCACCTTGGCGTATGCACTGGAACCGTTGGCCTTAACGCTGTCGTCGTAGCCATCCTGGCCGGGCAGGAAGATCAACGAGTTGAGCACCTTTGCATCCGGCGTAACCGGGGTGACTATCGCGTTGAGGATATCCTCGCGCGGCACCGTGAGCAGGAATGCCTCACGCACCTTCGGGTCGCTGAACGTGGGCGAGCCGAAGTTCAGGTCAAGGTGGTCGTAAGCGACCTGCTGGCCCTGGTACAGGTTGGTGCCCTTGACTGCCTGCAGTGCCTTGACCGTGTCAGCGGATGCCTGCGGCTGGATAGCGTCGACCTCGCCGTTCTGCAGAGCGGTTACCTGCGCCTGCGCGTCACCGATGAACCGCATGACGAGCTTGCTGAACTTGACGGAGTGCGTGCCCTTGTATTCCGGGTTCGGCTCGAACGTCATCGACTGCGTCGGCGTCCAGGCGGTCACCATGAGCGGGCCACCCGAGACCAGCAAGGCGGGGTCGGTCGGCAGCGCAGTGGCGTCGTAACCCGTGTTCACGAAGGCGGAAACCTTCGCGAGTGTGGGGTCAGGTGCCGATGCGGGCGCAGAGGGGTCACCCTGGGGGACGGTGTTGAGCGCCTTGACGAAGTCATCTTCGGTCACTCCCGCCTCCTTGGCCACCACGTGTGCAGGGAGCTGGATCGCCGGAACGATCTCCCAGTCAACGTAGGGGGTGTCGTAGGTGTACTGGATCGACTTGTTGTTGTCGCCAACCTTCGGCAGGCTCGTCTTGTAGAGGCAGCCAGCCGCTGAGGCGAAGTACTGGACGCCCGTAGTTACGGCACCGTCAGCATCGAAGGATGCGGAGTCGTAGTAGCAAGAGTTAACTGCCCAGGCCAACAGGAGATCGTTGGCGGTCATCGGCTTGCCGTCCGACCACTTGGCATCGGAGTTGAGCGTGTACTTGATAGTCAGCGGGTCATCGCTCACCTTCTTGTACGTACCGAGGTCCTTGTTCGGAAGAATGGTGAACTTGTCGTCCAGCGTGTAGAACGTTGGCTGGGTCAGGTAGTTGACCTGACCGTTCGTGTCCAGGTTTCCCTGCGGGGTGTTGTAGTTGAACGAGGTGACCTCGTTGACCTCGGCGATCGTGACAGTGCCGCCCTTGGTCGTCGTGGTGCCATCGTTAGCGGCTGTGGTGCAGCCAGCGAGCGCCAAGGCCACGGTGCCGGCGACGGCTACCGCCCCGAGCAGTGTTCCTCTGATTTTCAATTTTCCTCCTGTGCAAGATGAGCAAACGACACGGCGATTCCTAGCGCCATGTCGCGCTTGATAATTCACACCATAAACGCGGGTATATCCGCTACAAAACTGTAAGCGGAAACGTTACACACTGGTAACGAGACTTCGACATCCTTGCGTCAAATGGGCGTTTGTTGCGAGAAAACGTCGTCAAACACAAGAATGTTGCAGATCGGGTAGCGGTGTGATGCTAATGAGCGTCGCCTTCCGCGTACCATCCAACTGTGGCCAAAGTTGTGCAGTGGGATTCCTCTCGCGGACCCCTGTTAGTTTTCGATGGCGATTGTGCCTTCTGTACAAGTTCGGTGAACCGCCTGACGGCGCTTCTGCCCATCTTTCCCGACGCACAGCCTTGGCAGTGGCTCGACATTGACGAACTCGGGCTCACGAAAGACGACGTAACCCACTACGCGTGGCTGCTGACAAAGCGGCACCATTTTGGCGGGCACCTCGCCTTCGCCGCACTTCTTCGAATGCAGCCAAGCATCGGATGGCGCTTCCTTGGCAACCTCTTGCGCACTCCACCGTTCTCCGCGGTCGCCGCCGTCGGGTATGAGTTCATCGCTCGCAACCGCAGTCGGCTGCCGGGCGGCACCCCCGCGTGCGCGCTCCCGCCGGCCGAGCGGTGAGCACGGCAGACCCAGCGCCGCGAGTGGTTACTGGCAGCCGACGGCGGTTGTGGGCAGAGGTGCTCATCGTGCTGGGGCTCTCGCTCGGGGCATCCGCTGCATACGCCATCGTCAATCTTGTCGACCTCCTCACGCGCCCCACCGCGATCTCACAGCAGACGGCGACGCTCAACTCGTCGCAGAGTGCGCGGCCGACATTTGACCTGATTTACCAACTGATGGGAATCTTCTTCGCGCTCGTGCCGGTGGCTCTCGTGTGCTTCCTCCTCTGGCGGGTTGCCCGGCCGCATCTCGGGGCCCTCGGAATCGACGTCACCCGCCCGGCGCGAGACTCGTTGCAGGGCCTCCTGCTCGCCGTGATCATCGGTGCGGGTGGCATCGGCGTCTACCTGGGCGGTCGCGCCCTTGGCATCACGGTGAACGTCGTACCCACCGCGCTCGACGCCTACTGGTGGACGGTGCCGGTGCTCATCCTCTCCGCCCTGCGTGCTGCCCTCCAGGAGGAGGTCATCGTCATCGGCTACCTGTTCGCCCGGCTGCGGGAACTCGGCTGGGGTCGGTGGCGGATCATCATTGGCACGTCGGTGCTGCGCGGCAGCTACCACCTCTACCAGGGCGTAGGGGCGTTCGTCGGCAATTTCCTGATGGGGATGCTGTTTGGCTGGCTGTACAACCGGTATGGGCGGCTTTTGCCCTTCGTGATCGCGCACGCTCTCATCGACGCGGCGATCTTCGTTGGCTACCCGTGGGCGGCGGCGGCGTTTCCCGCCCTGTTCTGACGCGCGCTCTGCGTCGGCGGCATCCGTTTCGCGCGTCGCGGCTGGCGGCGCTGGCTCGGGCTGGGTCGGGCTGACTCGGCTGACTCGTTTGGCTCGGCTGACTCGGCTGACTCGGCTGACTCGGCTGACTCGGCTGACTCGGCTGACTCGGCTGAC
>JBDUDZ010000044.1:0-12456 GCA_040002635.1 Rhodoglobus sp. | reverse complement strand
GTGGACATTGCCTGTGCTTTCATGAAAATCAGTGCAGCCCTTCCGCCAGGGGACCTAGCGCGAGAACGGGGAAATAAGTGAGTGCCGAGACGAGCACGACGACTCCGATGAGGAGGCCGACGAACTGCGGGCGGTGGGTGGGCAACGTTCCCGCCGTCGCGGGCACCCTGTCCTGTGCGGCAAGGGAGCCGGCGAGGGCGAGCACGAACACGATCGGCAGGAACCGGCCGAGCATCATCGCCACACCGAGCGCGGTGTTGAACCACGGGGTGTTGGCGGTGAGGCCGGCGAAGGCCGAACCGTTGTTGTTGGCGGCCGAGGTGAATGCATAGAGCACTTCAGAGAATCCGTGCAGCCCCTGGTTGAAGATTGAGGTCGTCGTGACGTCAGCGCGAACCGCGGGGATCGCAAAGCTCAGGGCCGTCCCTACCAACACGAGGGTCGGAGTGGTGAGAATGTAGAGGCTCGCGAGTTTGATCTCCCGGGCGCCGATCTTCTTGCCGAGGTACTCGGGGGTGCGGCCGACCATGAGCCCGGCGATGAAGACTCCGAGAATTGCGATCACGAGGATGCCGTAGATTCCGGCTCCAACCCCGCCGGGAGCGACCTCCCCGAGCATCATGTTCACGAGGGCTACGCCGCCACCGAGGCTCGTAAAGCTGTCGTGCATCGAGTTGACCGACCCGGTCGAGGTCAGCGTGGTGCTTGTCGCGTAGATCGTCGAGCCAAGGATGCCGAACCGGGTTTCTTTGCCCTCCATCGCGCCGCCGGCAAGTTGCGGTGCCGTTCCGGAGCCTGCAAGTTCCGCCCAGGTCATGAGCGACAGCGAGACGAGGAACAGGGTGGCCATCGCTGCCACGATGGCGGTACCCTGCCGGGTGTCGCCGACCATCCGCCCGAATGTGCGAGGCAGGCTGAACGGGATTGCCAACATCAGGAACACCTCGACGAGGCTCGTCCATGCCGTCGGGTTTTCGAACGGGTGGGCGGCATTGGCGTTGAAGAAACCGCCTCCGTTGGTGCCCAGCAGCTTTATTGCCTCTTGAGAGGCAACCGGCCCGCCCGGCACCACGGCCGTGCCTCCGGTGATCGTCGCGACATCCTGGAACCCGTTCAGGTTCTGGATGACGCCGCCGGCCATCAGTACGACGGCGGTGAGCACCGCGAGCGGCAGCAGGATCCGCAGCGTTCCACGGGTGAGGTCCACCCAGAAGTTGCCGATCGTGCCGCTGGAGCGATAAGAGAATCCGCGTATCAGCGCCACGGCAACGGCGATGCCGACGGCGGCGGAAAGAAAGTTCTGCACGGCGAGACCGGCCAGTTGCACCGAGTACCCCAGGGTGGCCTCGGGGGAGTACGCCTGCCAATTCGTGTTTGTCACGAACGAAATCGCCGTATTAAAAGCCAGCGGCTCGCTCGTTGGTGGCAGGCCGAGGGAGTATGGCAGCACCCCCTGCACCCGCTGCAGCAGATACACGAGCAAGATTCCGGCTGCCGAGAAGGCAAGCACCGACCGCAGGTAGGCGGGCCAGCTCTGCTCTGCCTGCGAATTGACCCCGATAACGCGATAGAAGCCACGTTCGACCTTCAGATCGCGCTTCGACGTGTAGGTCGCGGCGATGAAGTCGCCGAGCGGGCGGTGCACGAGAACGAGGGCGAGCGCCAGGGTCGCGAGCTGGGCGAGAAACAGCCAGATCGTTGCATCCATTAGAACTTCTCCGGCTTCACGAGGGCGAAGACCAGGTAGCCAATCGCGGCGAACGCGAGCACCGCAGAAATGATTGCAAAGACAATCACAGCCGCTCCACCCCCTTCGCCACAAGCGCGACCACGGCGACCAAGGCCAGGATGGCGGCGACGAATACGACGTCGAGCACGGGGACTCCGTTCAGTTGCGAACGTGACCGGTGGGGTCACCTGACAGAGTCAACTCCCGTCGCGGAGCCTGAAACCGAGTTCTAACAAGTTCCTAACGCCGAGCGGGCAAAACCTTACGGCTCGAGCACCCGCACTACCTGCTTGCCGCGGCCCCCGCCGGCCTCGAGCGCGGCGTGGGCCGCCGCCATGTCTGACAGCGAATACAGGGCATCGATCGCGGGCCTTAGCTCGCCGCGGTCGACGTATGCTGCCACATCCGCGAAAAGTCTGGTCTTGGGCGAGGCCGACAACGCGCGCACTCGGCGCGGGCCGTAGATCGTCGAAAATACTATGTACGGCACGCCCGTGATCGCGGTGGTGACCATGCGGCCACGGCGGGCGAGCAGACTGCGGTAGGCGGCCATCCGCGAGCCAACCAGATCGAGGATCACGTCAAACTTGCCGAGCTGGTCAGGCCCGTGCGCGTGGTAGTCGAGTGCAGCATCTGCCCCAAGGCCGCGCACGAAGTCGAGGTTATTGGCTCCGGCCAGCGCCGTGACCTCGCCGCCCATGGCCTTCGCCAGTTGGACAGCAGCACTACCGACCCCGCCGCTCGCCCCACGGATCAGCACTCGTTCGCCCGCCTTGAGGTGGGCGTGGTTGCGGAGGGCGAGAAGAGCGGTGGCTGCGGCCATGGGTAGGGCCGCGGCATCCACAAGGTCGATGCTGGTCGGTGCGGTCGAGAGCTTTCCGGGAACCGTGACCATGTACTCGGCGCCTGCCGCAGTGCGACCGCCGGCGAGAACGTTGCGGAAGCCCCAGACCCGGTCGCCAATAGCGACCCCGGTCACGCCGTCGCCGAGCGCGGCGATTTCGCCGGCGAAGTCCATGCCGGATCCTCTCGGAAAGCGGAATCCTGTCGCAATAGCCAGGTCGCCCTTTCGGACGTGCAGGTCGATCGCGTTGACGCTCGTGGCGTGCACCTTGATGAGCACCTGCCCGCGGCGGGCTTCGGGAACCGCAACGGTGGACTCGTGTAACACCCCGGGATTGCCGTAGTGGTTGTACTGTGCGGCCCGCATAGTGCCGGCCACGGTCAGGAGGTCGACCCGGGAATGAGCGGATCGGGAGTGAGTGGCGGGCTCGTGCGCGGCGCGGGAACGGAGAGGGCCGCTGCCCCGAGAATGCCCGCATTGTTGCGATGCACAGCAGGCACGATCGGCGTAGTGAGCTTCAGCAGCGGCAGGAAGTCTTCATACGACTTTGAGACGCCGCCGCCGACAATGAACAGGTCGGGAGTGAACAGGAACTCCAGGGCCTCGTAGTACTTCTGAAGCCGCTTGGCCCAGGCTTTCCAGTCGAGGTTGTCGCGCTCTTTTGCGCCGTAGGAGGCACGACTTTCAGCGTCTTTGCCCTCCACCTCGATATGCCCGAGCTCTGCGTTAGGAATCAGGACGCCGTTGTAGAGCAGCGCACTGCCGATCCCAGTGCCGAGGGTAGTGAGCAGAACCAGGCCCGGGATGTCTTTCGCCGCGCCGAAGCGGGATTCGGCGTAGCCGGCGGCATCCGCATCATTGACGAAGTGGATGTCGCGACCGAGCGCCTTCTCGAACAGCTTCTCGGCCTCCAGGCCTATCCACTTCTTCGACACGTTCGCCGCCGAGAGGGTGCGCCCGTTCTTGACAATCGCCGGGAAGCAGACCCCGAGCGGCACCGAGTCCTTCACGCCGCCCAGGTCTTTGATCAGTTTGACGACTGTCTTGATGATGTCGTCAGGCAGACCGCCGTCTGGCGTCGCGAGCTTGATCCGATCAGTCAGCAGCTCTCCGGTCTCGGTGTCGACCAGCGCTCCCTTGATCCCTGTGCCGCCGATGTCTATGCCGAGCGCCTGTGCCATGTTCTTGATTCTCCTCTACAGCGAGACGATGTCGATGCCGACGCGTCGTAGTGCGAGCCGAGGCATAGGGTTGTGACAAGTTTCGCGAGGAGGACGAGCATGACCGAGTGGTGGTACAACTACAAGACCGGCAAGGTCGAGGAGGGCGAGCAGTCACTGGGCTCAGATCGTGACGGCCCCTACGGCTCGAAGGCGGATGCCGAACGCGCTCCCCAGATCGCGGCCGAGCGCGCGCGCAAGTGGGCGGAAGAGGAAGCCGCCGGCGACTAGCAGGCGCCCAGACGGGCGGTGTGCTGAGACGGGCAGTGTGCGAGACAGTCAGTGTGCTGAGACGGGCAGTGTGCTGAGGCAGTCAGAGCGCTGCCGTGGTCAGGCGCCTGCACTGAGCCGGGCGATCAGGCTCATCGCATCGATCGGCGCTCGCACCTTCGTGTCGTTGTCGAAGTAGATGTAGGCATCGTGGTCGGCCGCGACCCAGCCCTCGATCTTCGTCGCCCAGCGCTCGATATCCTCGGGCTGGTAGACCCCGCCCGGATAGATCTTCTCGTCGGCATGCAGGCGTGCGTAATGGAATCCGGCAGTGTCCTCGTCGATGACCGGCCATTTTCCGCCGGTATCGCCGTAGACGGCAGCCACCCGATATTTCGCGAGCAGGTCGACGAACTCGGGCTTCGAAAACGTGGAATGCCGCACTTCCAGGGCGTGGCGCACCGGCCGCTCGGCGTCGGTTTCGAGGTATTCGCGGCCCGTCATCCGTTCGCTGCGTTGCTTCGCGAGTTCGACGGCCGCGGTCGTAGTGTGCGGCAGCTGGGCGAGAAACTTTTCCAGCAGGTAGGGCTCGAATTCGAGGCTTGGCGGCAATTGCCAGAGAATCGAGCCGAGTTTGGCGCCGAGCACGAGCAGTCCCGACGCGAAGAAGTTCGCCACCGGCTCCTCGACCCCGTCGAGCCTCCGGTCGTGGGTGATGAACTTTGGTGCCTTGACCGAGAACACGAAGTCCTGGGGGGTGCGATCGCGCCAGCTTGTCCAGCTCGATGGCTTCTGCAGTGAGTAGAAGCTCCCGTTGAGTTCGATTGACGTGACATGGGATGCCGCGTACTCAAGCTCGTTCTTCTGCAGCGTGCCCTTCGGGTAGAAACCGCCCCGCCAGGCCGGGTAGACCCAACCGGCCATGCCGACGAATGCCCGCCCGGTCACGACTGTGCCTTCACGGGCGTGCCTTTCACGGTCTCAATCCTCGTAGGAATGCTCAGCGGTCGGGTACTCGCTGCCTGAGACGTCGGAGATGTAGGCCACCGCGGCATCCCCGAGCGTCTTGCGCAGGTTCGCGTACTGCTTCACAAACTTGGGGATGCGGCCCTTGGTGAACCCGGCCCAGTCGGTCCAGACCAACAATTGGCCATCAACGTGCGGGCCGGCTCCGACGCCGATGGTGGGGATGCGCAGTTCTTTCGTCACACGGGCGGCGGCCTCGGCGGGCACCATTTCGAGCACGACCGCGAATGCACCGGCATCCTCAACGGCATGCGCGTCAGCGAGCAACTGCTCGATGCCTTCGCCGCGGCCCTGGATGACGTGGCCGCCCAGCCCGTGCTCGCTTTGCGGCGTGAAGCCGATGTGCGCCATCAGCGGGATGCCGGCGGCAACAATGCGGCGAATCTGCTCGGCGCTGCGTACGCCACCCTCGAGTTTGACGGCGTGAGCGCCGGTCTCCTTCATGAAGCGGAATGCGGTGTGCAGCGCTTCATCCGGCCCCGTCTCGTAAGAGCCGAAAGGCATATCGGCAACGACGAAGGCGCGGCTCACGGCGCCGGCGACGGCACGGGTGAGGGGAATAAGGTCGTCGATCGAGACCGGAAGCGTCGTGTCGTAGCCGTAGACGTTGTTGCCGGCCGAGTCGCCCACCAGCAGGAAGTCGATGCCCGCTTCGTCGAAGATGCCGGCACTGAGCTGGTCGTAGCTAGTCAGCCCGGTGATCTTGATGCCGTTCTCTTTGGCGCTCTGGAAGTGCCGGGTGCGAACGCGCTTGAGATTGGCTTGGGCTGCCGCGGCGGCGGCTGTGTCGCTCATGGAACGAGTCTAGTTAGCCGCGCCATTCGGTGGCCTTCTGGTCGCCGTGGCGCTCACCTCGGGCGCCTTGCGCATCCGGGTCGGCCGCGTTCAGCAGAGACGCCTTCGCCCAGTAACCTGATGCCAGTTCGTTGGAGGAGGAACTCAATGCGATGTGACAGTTCGGCAGCGAGCAGAGGTCTGGGTATTCGTCGTGCGACCCATGGGGCGTGCGTGTGACTGTCGTGGTTCGGCGGGCGACAGAACTTGACCTGGAGCCGATTCGTCGAATGGACAGGATGGCATTTCCGTCGAATGACCCGGATCGCGAGCCTGCAGCGAACGGCGAACTGGAACAGGGGATCGCGGAAGGGTGGACAACCGTTGCGGCGGTGGATGGACGGTTGGTCGGATTTCTTCAATATGACCTGATCGGTGATTCCGCAATTGATCTTGTGTCGCTGGCCGTCGACCCATCAGCTCGGCGACAGGGTGTCGGGAGCGCTCTCCTCCAAAACTTTCTTGCGAATATCCGAGGTCTGGATAGTGAGCGGGTGATATCGCTCGTCACGAGTCCCAGAAACGTGGGGATGCTTGCGCTCGTATTTCGTCACGGATTCGTGGCAACGCGCGCGATTCGCGACTACTTCGGCAAGGACAAAGACCGGCTCTATTGCCAGCACGATGCCTACGCCGCCCAGGTCGACGTTGAAAGCCGAATGGTGATTCCGGTTCAGGCCGTCGACCACATATTTCACCTGTTGGAACGCGACGAGAACGTAATTTCTGCGGTCCGTTCAGGAGCCCAGGGAAAGTTTTTTGAGATATCGCGTCTCGGCATCGAAGACCGTGCAGCTCTGCGAGCTAACGAAGCTGCGATCAGCGTGAGCGAATCCGGCTCTGTGCTCGCCGGATTTACTTTCATACTTGGCCTTTCCTTTGTTATCCCCGATTTCTCGCAAGCGCTCAGGGTTGTGTTGTTGCTTGCCATAATCGCGACAGTAGGGGCCCTGGCGATCTTCGCGAACGCGTCAGGAAATCTTGCGCGCATCCGTGACAACTCGTTCGACTTGCACATGAAATGGGCCAACCTCCTGCTCGAATTTGGCGGGCTATACCCGTTCGTTATCACGCTGGCCGCAGTGTTTGCCCACGCCGACGCCCGAACCTTCGGGCTCTCGTTCATTGTTTGCATCGTCGTAGCCGCGATGTTGGCGGCGTATGAGTACTCACCGTTTTCGCTCAGCCGCCGCTATCGCGTCACCTGGTATCTGCATGTTGCGATAATCCTGACGGTCCTGCTCCCCGTTGCTTACGCTCCACTCACCCTGTTGTTCGGAAATGAAGCTCCCTGGCTCTTTGCCGTGGGCGTTGTTCTCGTTCTGCGCTGCGTTCTTCATGTGCTCAAAGGAAACAGTGAGTCTCGGCGTGAGAGCAGAGCGCGATTAAGGCTAAGAGCGAGAGCAAGTTCGCCCGACTAGCCCCATCCGTCACGCATCAGCTCCTCGGCGGTGAGGTTAGAGACCACGGCGGCAGCGCTTGCAGGTCAAGTTCAACCGGTAGCCTGATACAGCAGCACGCAGACACAGAGGGAGCTTGATGGACAAGCAGCGCGACTTCGTTCTTCGCACCATCGAAGAGCGGGGTATTAAGTTCATCCGTCTCTGGTTCACGGATGTGGTGGGCACGTTGAAGAGCGTCGCGATTGCCCCCGCTGAGGTGGAGGGCGCCTTCGCAGAGGGCCTCGGATTCGACGGCTCAGCCATCGAGGGATTCACCCGTGCCTACGAGGCCGACATGCTCGCGCATCCCGATCCCACGACGTTCCAGATCCTGCCGTGGCGCGGTGAGATTGACCCGACCGCGCGCATGTTCTGCGACATCACCACGCCGGACGGGCAGCCCGCGGCATCCGACCCGCGCAACGTGCTCAAGCGCGCGCTCGCCAAGGCCGCCGATCGGGGATTCACGTTCTACACGCATCCCGAGATCGAGTTCTACCTGCTCAAGTCGTCGAAACTCAAGAACGGCCGGCCGGTGCCGGTCGACTCGGCGGGCTTCTTCGACAACGTGCCCGGCGGCACGGCCCACGACTTCCGCCGCCGTTCGGTGCGGATGCTCGAAGATCTCGGCATCTCGGTGGAGTTCAGCCACCACGAGGCTGGCCCCGGCCAGAACGAGATCGACTTGCGCTATGCCGATGCGCTGACCACCGCTGACAACATCATGACCTTCCGCACAGTGATCAAGGAGGTGGCAATCGAGCAGGGCGTCTACGCGACGTTTATGCCGAAGCCGATGTCCGGGCATCCGGGGTCGGGCATGCACACCCACATGTCGCTGTTCGAGGGCGACTCGAACGCGTTCTACGATGCGAGCGGGCACTACCAGCTCTCAAAGATCGGCCGCCAGTTCGTCGCCGGCCTCCTCACCCACGCGCCGGAGATCACCGCGGTGACCAACCAGTACGTGAACTCGTACAAGCGCCTCTGGGGTGGCGACGAAGCGCCGAGCTTCGTGACGTGGGGCCACAACAACAGGTCAGCGTTGGTGCGAGTGCCGCTCTACAAGCCCGGCAAAGGCCAGAGCGCCCGCGTCGAGTACCGCGCGATCGACTCTGCTGCGAACCCCTACCTGACGTTCTCGCTGTTGCTCGCGGCCGGGCTCAAGGGCATCGAAGAGGGTTACGAACTGCCGCCAGAGGCCGAAGACAACGTCTGGGAGCTCTCAGACACCGAGCGCCGGGCCCTCGGCTATAACCAGCTGCCCGCGTCTCTCGACCATGCAGTAGCGATCATGGAAGACTCCGAGCTCGTCGCAGAAACCCTCGGCGAAACGGTATTCAACTACGTGTTGCTCAACAAGCGGCTCGAGTGGAAGGAATACCGCGCGCAGGTCACTCCCTACGAGCTCGAGAGCAACCTCGAGAACCTCTGACCCGGACGGCACCACGCCGCATGCCTCGCCACCAGACAACGCTGACTGAACTCGCCCGACTCGGATTCGCCGAGCTGGGCGAGACCAGCGAACGCCTCGGGATGCTCGGCTCGCCCAGCCTCGTACCGCACTTCGCGAACGCGGCCAACCCCGACCAGGCACTGCTGCAACTCGTGCGACTGCAAGAGTCTGCGCCGGCCGAGGTTGCGGCGCTGCTCGCCGACGAGGGTGCAGCAGACCGTCTGCTTCGCGTGCTGGGTGCCTCGACCGGCCTTGCCGAGTTCTTCGCTCGCCGGCCCGCGGAACTCGCGGCGCTTGCCACACCGCTCGCCGCCCCGCCGACGATGGCGGAGTACCGCGCAGACCTACTCTCCGCAGTCGACCGGCTGGTCGCCGACCCGGCCTGGGTGGCGCTGCGCGTGCGCTACCGCCGTCACCTTGCCCAACTCACCGCGTGGGATTTGGTTCAGGCTGACCCGCTCGCCGCAGTATCCGTCGTGGCGTCGGCTCTCGCCGACCTTGCGGGGGCCGCACTTGACGCAGCGCTAGACGTCGCGCGCCGCGAATCGAAGCTCCCCGCGGCCGAGGTCGCTGCCACCCGACTCGCGATTGTCGGTATGGGCAAGGCAGGAGCCCGTGAGCTCAACTACATCTCTGACGTCGATGTCATATTCGTGGGTGCCGCGGCGCTTGACGACGACGGTGACCCGCTGGTCTCTGGCGACCGGGCGATCGAGATCGCCACGCGCCTGGCGATGCAGACTATGAAGGGCATCAACGAGCTGGCAGCAGAACCCGGCCTCTGGGAAGTAGACGCCAACCTGCGGCCTGAAGGCAAAGACGGCGCGCTCGTACGCACGCTCGACTCCCACCTCGCGTACTACGACCGGTGGGCGAAAAGTTGGGAGTTCCAGGCGCTGCTCAAAGCTCGTCCTCTCGCCGGTGACCTCGAGCTCGGTTCGGCCTACGTCGAGGCCGTCGCCCCAAAGGTGTGGTCGAGCGCGTCGCGCGAGAATTTTGTTGATTCGGTGCAGCGGATGCGGGAACGGGTGACCGACAACATCCCGAGTGACGAACTCGACGTGCAGCTGAAGCTTGGCCCTGGAGGGCTGCGCGACGTCGAGTTCACTATCCAACTGCTACAGCTTGTGCACGGACAAGCAGATCCGCTGGTGCGCCAGGTGGCCACTCTGCCCGCCCTGATTGCTCTCGCCGAGCAGGGTTACATCGGCCGCGTCGAAGCCGCCGAATTCGCGCAGGATTACCGATTTTTGCGTCTGTTGGAGCATCGCGTGCAGCTCTCGCGCCTGCGACGCACGCATCTCATGCCGACCGACCCCGAGGCGCTGCGAGTGCTTGCGCGCGCAACGGGGATCGCCACGAGTGCGGCAGATCTCACCGAGCAGTGGCAACGCGTGAAACAGGCGGTGCGACGGCTGCACGAGCGGTTGTTCTACCGTCCGCTGCTGTCCGCCGTCGCTGCACTGCCGGAAGGCGGGATCGCGCTCTCGAGCGAGCAGGCGGAGGCGCGTCTGGCCGCGATCGGGTTCCACGATCCGCGGGGAGCACTTAACCACATCGGGGCCCTCACCGGTGGGGTGTCGCGCCGTGCGACCATCCAACGTAACCTGTTGCCGGTCATGCTCCAGTGGCTCGCCGAAGGGGCGGATCCCGACCATGGGCTGCTGGCCTTCCGGCGCCTCAGCGATGACCTGGGCGAGACCTACTGGTTCCTGCGCATGCTGCGCGACTCGTCGGGTGTTGCCGAGCGACTCACCAATGTGCTCTCGGGTTCTAAGTTCGTCGGCGACCTGCTCGAACGCATCCCCGAGGCTGCAGCCTGGCTGGAGAACGAAGATGAGCTTCGGCCCCGCCCGCTTCCGCAGTTGCTTGAGGAAACTGTGGCGACAGTTGCACGGCATGCCGGCGATCCGGATGCCGCGGCGCTAGCACTTCGCACAGCTCGCCGTCGCGAGGTGCTGCGCCTGGCGCTTGGCGCCATCCTTCGCGTGATCACCATCGAGGAGCTCGGGCGCGGTCTGTCAGACATCACGACGGCAATTCTCAGCGGAACGCTCTCGCTCGCCCATCACTTCGGCGACGGTATCGAATTTGGCATCATCGCAATGGGCCGCTACGGGGGAGCGGAGCTCGGATTTGGGTCGGATGCCGACGTCATGTACGTGTATAGGCCAGCCGGGGCATCCGATGAAGAATCGCAGCAGCGCGCGGAGACGATTGTGCGCGCGCTCAGCCACTACACCGAAGATCTTCGCCTGCCGCTGGATTTGGACATCGGTCTGCGCCCGGAGGGTAAGAACGGGGCAATAGTGCGCTCGCTCGAGAGCTACCGGGCCTACTACGCCCGCTGGTCGCTCACGTGGGAAGCCCAGGCGCTGCTGCGCGCACGCCCCGTGGTAGGCGATCGCAGCGTGCTTGCCGAGTGGGAGAAACTCGTCGAAGACGTGCGCTACCCCGAGACGATTGCCGAGCAGGATGTCCGCGAGATCAAGCGCATCAAGGCTCGAGTCGAGAGCGAGCGCTTGCCCCAGGCCGCCGATCCGGCGCGACACCTCAAGCTCGGCCGGGGGAGCCTCAGCGACGTGGAGTGGTTCGTGCAACTACTGCAGTTGCAGCATGGCGCTCGCGTGAAGGGCTTGCGCACCACGTCGACGCTCGGAGCTCTCGCGGCGGCGGAGAAAGAGAAGCTGGTCACATCGGCAGACGCCAACAAACTTCGCGAGGCCTGGCTGCTGGCATCCCGTGCGCGGTCGGGGATGACCCTGTGGACATCGAAAACCTCCGATCTACTGCCCACTGATCGCCGGCAGCTCGAGGGCGTAGCCCGCCTGCTCGAGTACCCACCCGGGTCGGCGACTCAGTTCGAGGAGGACTACCTGCGCGTGACGCGCCTGGCGCGGCACGTGTTCGAGAAGCAGTTCTACGGTGTCGCGAAGCGCCCCGCAACAACAGGCTGAGCGAGCTACGCGGCGGCCGAGATCCGAACGGTGTTGCCTGATGGATCGCGGAACGCGCAATCCCGCGGCCCCCAGGGCTGGTCGATCGGCTCCTGCAGCACCTCGGCACCGTATGCGCGGGCCTTCTCGAACGCGGCATCCACATCGTCGGTGCTGAAGACCAGCAGCGGCAGCGAACCCTTGACCAGCAACTCCTGCATGGCATCCCCGTCGGCCTGCGAGCGGCCGGCATGTGGCTCGGAGATCACGATCCCGAGGCCAGGCTGCTCGTCGGTGCCGAGGGTTACCCAGCGGTAGTCGCCGGATGCCACGTCATTCTGCACCTGCAGGCCGAGGGCATCGCGGTAGAACCCGATCGACTCGTCGACATCGTTGACAGTGACATTCGTGAAGCGCAGTGAAATCGTCATGACGTCAACGCTACGGGGCGCCCTTACCCGCCGCTTCTCGAATCCTGCTCGGTCGGGTGCGAGCCTTAGCGATCATGTCAGGCATGGCTTTTACCGCCGGATGCTCGGCAGCGCGGTACGCGCTGGGAGTCATCCCCACCAGCTCGGCGAACCGCGAGCTGAACGACCCCAACGACGTACAGCCGATGGTCATGCAGGCATCGGTCACAGTCATCCCGGCCCGCAACAGGGCCATCGAACGCTCGATGCGGCGGGTCATCAGGTAGCCGTAGGGTGTCTCGCCGTAGGCCGCGCGGAACTGCCGCGAGAAGTGCGCGGGCGACATGAG
>JBDUDZ010000043.1:0-12499 GCA_040002635.1 Rhodoglobus sp. | reverse complement strand
GACCGATGATGGCTTCGACCTCTTCCGCAAGGTGGCTGTCACGCACGCCGAGTCGATCCACCGGCGCATGAACGCGCTGACCACGAAAGAGCTCACCACCCTCACGGAGCTCACCGACAAGCTGCGCCTCAACGCACCCCAGCCGTGACCTCGGTCGGCCCGAGCGTCGCCGCCGTGGCGCGACGGCACGGCGGGGCGAGCATCGTCTGGCTCCGGGACGACCTGCGGCTCGCGGATAACCCCGCGCTCGTGGCGGCGGTGGACCGGGGTGAGCCGGTCATCGTGCTCTTCGTGCTGGATGACGTGAGCAGCGGCATCCGCCCGCTCGGTGCCGCGGCGCGCTGGTGGCTGCACGGCTCGCTCGCCGCGCTCGACGCACGCCTGCGCGACCTCGGCGGATCGCTCACCCTGCGCCGCGGGCCGGCCGAGGAAGTGCTGCCCGCGCTGGTCGCCGAGACGGATGCCGGGGCCGTCTTGTGGAACCGTCGCGACGGCGCCGCCCGCGAGATCGACACCCGGCTCAAGCAGCGCCTGCGTGACGACGGTCTCGAGGCCCGCAGTTTCCACGCCAACCTGCTCTTCGAACCATGGAGTGTCACCACGCGCGAAGGCACCCCATTCCGGGTGTTCACCCCGTTCTGGAATGCCGCCCGCCAGCTTCCGGTGCGATCGCCGCTGCCCGCGCCGACCGCGCTGGATTTCGCTTCGGCTACGTCTGATTCACTCGACGCTTGGCAGCTGCTTCCGACACGACCAGACTGGGCGGCCGGGCTTCGCAACGCGTGGGTGCCGGGCGAGACGGCGGCAATCGAAGCGCTCGACACCTTCGTCGACGAGCACCTCGACGACTACCACCGGCGCGACGAGCCGGGCATCCAGGCAACCAGCCGGCTAAGCCCGCGGCTGCACTTCGGCGAGCTCAGTCCGTTCACTGTGTGGGAGCGGCTGCACGGCCCCATGTCAGCCTCGGCACGCAAAAACGTGCCTAAGTTTCTGAGTGAAGTGGGCTGGCGCGAGTTCAACTGGAGCATCCTGTTCCACGCGCCCGACCTTGCCGAGCGCAGCTACCGGCCCGCATACGACGCGTTTCCCTGGGGCGAGGCCGACCCCGATCAGCTGCGCGCCTGGCAAACGGGCCGTACGGGAATTCCGTTGGTCGACGCCGGCATGCGCGAGTTGTGGCAGACCGGCACGATGCACAATCGGGTGCGCATGGTCGTCGCGAGCTTCCTGGTGAAAAACTTGCTCGTCGACTGGCGCGTGGGCGAGAAGTGGTTCTGGAACACGCTCGTCGATGCCGATGAGGCAAGCAACCCGGGCAACTGGCAGTGGGTAGCCGGCTCGGGGGCGGATGCGGCACCCTACTTCCGCGTCTTCAACCCGGCGCTGCAGGCCGAAAAGTTTGATCACGACCTCAGGTATGTGCGGCGCTGGATTCCGGAATTTGACTCAGCCGACTACCCCGCGCCGATCGTCGACCTTGCCCAAACCCGGCGCGCGGCCCTCGCCGCATTCGACACGATGAAGCATGCCTAGGCGTCTGGTCGCCCGCCGATGATTGCCACGGCGCGGGATGCGACACCGGCACCCGCGCGCGCAGCCGCGACGCGGTCACCCGAGCGCACCCACTCGTCGAGGTAACCCGCGCAGAACGCGTCGCCCGCACCGGTCGGATCAACAACCAGCGCCTCGTCGGCCGGCACCAGAGTGGTGAGCCCATCGTGGAACACGGCGACCCCCGCTGCTCCCATTGTCAACACCACTGTGGGAAACGACTCCCCGAGAGCCGCGATGATCAACTCGGGGGTCTGGCGCCCGGTGAGCAACGCGCCCTCTTCGAGACTCGGAAACAGGATGTCGCCACCGGAACTCGCAGCAAGGAACTCGTCGACGCCATAGTCGGCAACAAACCCGGCCGAGCCCGGAGCCAAGGAGACAAGCACGCCATGCTCGTTCGCGCGCGCGATCAGGGCAGCGATTCCCCCGGCCCCCGCTTCGTTGAGCAGGGTGTGGCCCGTTACGTGTAAGACGGCGGTTTCAGCGAGCAGCTCATCGGTGATCCAGTCTGGGTCGAGCCGCACATTAGCGCCACGATCGGTGAGCATTGTGCGCTGCTCGCCCGCGACAATCACGACGATCGTTCCGGTGGGCAACAACTCCTGGCCGCGCAGGTGCGTCGCGACTCCGCACCCTTCGAGAAGCTCGGCGTGGCGGGTGAGGTCGCCGGTGTTCACGGCTCCAAAGAAGTCGACGTCGGCGCCGAGAGTGCCGAGCCAGGCGGCGGTATTGGCAGCTGAGCCGCCGGCGCGAAAGCTGATGGATGACACGGTGTCGGTGTCATCCCGGATCGCCCCGAGCGGTATCGCCACCACGTCGTCGATCACATCGCCCACGCAGACGATGCGACTGCGGTACTCAGGCATGCAGGGCAGACCAGGCTGTGGCGATCTGCCCCGCGACGCGCACGTTGTTGCGGGCCAGGTCGAGGTTCACCTCGAGGCTGCGACCCGCGGAGAGCTCGACGATTTTCAGCAACAGGAAGGGCGTGACCGCCTTGCCGGTTACCCCGGCCTTGTCTGCCTCAGCCAGCGCCAAGGCGAGCACGCGATCGTGCTCGGCCGGGTCCCACTGCTGGTCGAGCGGGATCGGGTTGGCCACGACGATGCCCTGGCCGTGGCCGAGCTCGTCCTGCGCCTTCATGACCGCCGCTACCTGCGCGGCATCCTGCACCGACCAGTCGAGCGTGTACTGCGACTCACGAAGCCAGAAGCTCGGGAAGATGTTCGTGCCAAAACCGATCACCGGCACGCTCAGGGTCTCGAGCCGCTCGAGGGTTGCCGCGATGTCGAGCACCGACTTCACGCCAGCCGAAACGACGGTGATCGGCGTGACAGCCAGGGTCGACAAGTCTGCAGACTCATCGAAGCTCGAGCTTGCGCCGCGGTGCACACCCCCGAGCCCGCCAGTGGCAAACACTCGGATGCCGGCGAGCGCCGCAAGATGCGAGGTCGCGGCCACAGTGGTGGCTGCGCTGAGCCCCGCGGCGGCAATGATCGGTAGGTCGCGAACGCTCGCTTTCGCGAGTTCCTCCTCGGAGATGCGCCGCACGCCCTCTGCGTTGAGGCCAATCTGCGGCACGCCATCGAGCACCGCGATCGTCGCGGGAACGACGCCGGCATCACGCAGGATCGCTTCGAACTCGAGGGCCGCCTCGTGGTTGCGCGGCCGCGGCAGCCCGTGCGAGATGATCGTGGACTCGAGGGCGACGACGGGGCGGCCCTCAGCGAGTGCGGCGGCTACTTCGGTTGAGATGTGGAGGCTGTTCGACATGATCTCTCTAATCTAGGCTCCTGCGCAGCCCAGGAGCCCGGGGTCTCCGGTCAGGATGCCTCGATCTCGACGAGCGCCGAACCGCCTGCCTGAGTCGGGACAACTCGCGAGACGCAGCAGCACATTTTGCTTGTGGCATCTTTCTGCCGCTCACTGTAGAAAACATCGCGATGATCGATTGACCCCTCGAGACTGCGAACACGTACCTCACAGAGACCGCACTCGCCCTTCTTGCAGTCGTACATCATGTCTGCTCCGGCAGCCTCCAGCGCCTCCAACATCGTCTCCCCCGGCTTAACTACTGTCTCGAGGCCGGTGGCGGGGATGCGAACTGTGAACTCTTGAGCTTCGTGCCACCCGCTGTTCCCAAATGTCTCGAACCGTAAGTTGGGCGCGCTCAACCCCTGGTCGCCCCAGGATCGGCGCACGGCATCCATCAATCGGATCGGTCCGCACATGTACAGTTCGGTCTTCGCTCCGACGGAGCCGACGAGCTCGGGGACGCTCAGTGACGAACCCTCGTCACCGATGTGCAACTCGAGTCGGTCGCCATGCTCGGCCACTAGTTCCTTGAGATACGCGAGCTCCGAGCGGCTGCGACCGACGTAAACGACGCGGTAGTCGGCTGCCACCGACCGCAGTCGTCGCGCCATCCCAAGGATCGCGGTGATGCCGATCCCTCCGGCAAGCAAGACGTACGACGGCGCCCCGATTCTCAGCGGAAAGTCGACTATCGGCTGCGTCACCTCAATTTCATCCCCCACCGCGAGCGCGTGCATGGCGGGCGCTCCGCCGCGGGTTGCGACTGAGTGCAGCACGCTCACCGCCACGGTTTCGCCATCGTCGCTCGCGTCCACGATCGAATACGACCGGCGGTCGAGCTCGCCGGCAATTCGCACCCGAACGTCAAGGTGTGCGCCGGCGGCGACCTTGAGCGGCTGCGACATCGTCAAGACGATCCTGCGGATCGTGGGAGTGAGGGGCTCGTTAGCAACCACGGCAGCGGTCTGCCACACCACCGCGTGAGTAGCCGCCATTAGACCGCGGCACCGACGGTGCGACGAATCGGCCCCATTGTGGATGCCGGCGGCGCGGCGCTGATGGGTCGACCCTCAGCCTGGAGCATCCGCTCAATCAATCGACGCGCCCACATTCCACCCGCATCGATATTCAGGCTGTAGAACTCGTAGTCAGGATTGGCATCGATGGCAGCCTGCTGCGCCGCGAGCATCGTCTCATCTTCACCGAAGACGCCGTGCACGCCGTCGCGGAGTTGCGTGGTGATGAGTTGGCTGTCCAGGCGATAGTTACGCTGGAACGACCAGAAGTAGTGGCACGTGCGGTCAGTCTCGGGCGCGATTGTATTCATCACGTAGCCGTTGACCCCCTGGCTGCGGTCGCCCTCTGGTGCCCCGGTGCCTGCTTTCGCTACGCCGACGTCGATGCAGATAGTGGACGGCGCTTCGAAGTGGATGATCTGCCAGCGGTCGACGTTGCCCTCGTAGCCGGGGAACTTGTCTTGCATGTTTTTCCGCCAGAACGGTGGCGGCGCGATGTCGAGCATCCATCGAGCCACGATCACCGTCGATTCGTCATGCGTAACCACAAAGTCGGAATCGCTGAGTTCTTCCTGACCGATGCTCGACCCGTGCACGAACTCCTCGTGGGTCAGGTCCATCAGATTGTCGAGAACCAGCTGGTAGTTGCACGGCGCGTAGATGGTCAGGCCGTCGCCGGTCCAATCTGGGTCGGACATCTGATGCATGTCGGGGATCAGGTCAGGGTTGGCCAGCGCAGGATCGCCAAGCCATACCCAGACGTAGCGATAGCGTTCAACAACGGGAAAGGAGGGCACTGTTGCGCTGGGGTTGACGGTCTCCTGGGCAGGCATCGACGTGCACCGTCCCGCGGAGTTGTACTGGATGCCGTGATACGGGCACTGGATGCCATCCTCACCCACCAACTTCCCGAGCGACAAGGGCGCCAACCGGTGCCAGCACGCATCAGCCAGCGCCACTGCGCGTCCATCAGTTGTGCGATAAAGGGCTAACGGTCGATCGGCGATCTTGCGCGCCAGGATCGTCCGTGTCACCTCGTGGTCCCAGGCCGCGACGTACCAGGCGTTGACCGGGTAGTTGAGAACTTTGTGGACTGTGCTGTCCTTCACGGGAACTCCTTCGTTCGCAGGCCACTACCGAGGTGGTGATTCCAGTGACAATACCTATCGAGATAGTTAGTTGCAAGCACGAAGCGCGGATGCGCGGGAGAATCGGAACATGTCGCTTCGGTATGCGCTCCTGGCCCTGCTGACGGCGCGCCCAATGACGGGCTACGACGCAGCAAAGGCGTTCCACAGTTCGGTGGGGCATGTCTGGCACGCTCCCGACTCGCAGATCTATCCCGAGTTGCGCCGGATGGAGTCGGCCGGACTCGTCACAGGTAGCCAGGTGCAGTGGGGGCCGAATGCCACGAAGACCGAGTACTCCATCACCGCGGACGGCGAACTGGCGTTCCGAGATTGGATGGCCACCCCCCTCGAGTACGGCCGCGATCGCGACCCCGCCCACCTGCGAGCTGCATATTTCGAGTGGACCGATCCGGCGAGCGCCCGCGCGCACCTCTACGCCCACCGGGCGCACTATCTCGAGCTGCGAGAACAGTGGCAGGGTCAACTCGGCGCGATTCTCGACCACACCCACCCCGTCGTCGCACACCGACTGGAGATCTTCCCCGAGTCGGAGTGGGAGAGGATAGTCGAGTTCAAAGCCTTCGCTTATGAGGGCCTCGTCGCCCGCGCTGACCAGGAAGTCGCCTGGGCCGAACGAGGCATCAGGCTCGTCGACCGACTCGGCTAACCGTCACTCGAGCGAGGCGGCCACCGCCCGCGCGCTGATGCTCCGCACGGCGTGACACACTGTTGGGGTGTCGACCGATTCCGAGACGCGGCAACAGCGCGCGCCCCTCGTCGCAGGAGCCAGGCTCGGTTCACCGCCGAGCCTGTTGCTTGTCCTCTTCGGCGACTACTGGCTTGAAGCTGATGGTGGTCTGCCCTCTGCCGCGCTCGTTGCGCTACTTGGCGACTTCGGAGTCAACGATGCGGCAGCTCGTGCCGCGTTGAGCAGAATGGTCAAGCGGGGGCTGCTCATCTCATCCAAATCGGGCCGCAACACTGCTTATCGGGCCTCTCTGCGCGGGCAGCAGGTGCTGCGTGACGCTTCGTACCGAATCGTGGAGTTTGGTAGTGCGGTCGAGCAGTGGTCCGGCGTGTGGAGCATGATTGCGTTCGATTTGCCTGAGAATGCACGCTCGTTGCGGTCGGCCGTGCGCAACCGGCTCAATTGGTTGGGATTCGCACCGTTGTATCAGGAGGTCTGGATTTCGCCCCACGACCGCCACGAGACTGCGGTGCGCGAGTTGCTCAGCCTCGGCGTGCAGGCGACCCCGTTTCAGGCATCGTTCGCCGAGTCGGGCATCCCCACACGAATGCCGCAAAACGCCTGGAACCTCGACGATCTTGCAGCACGATACAGCCGCTTCATCGATCTGGCAGAAGCAGCAATACAGGACGTCGGTGGCGGCCAACTGACCCCGGCTGCCGCAGTTGTCGAGCGCACCAGGTTGGTGGAGTCGTGGCTTGAACTTTCCAGCGATGATCCCGAACTACCTAACTCGATACTGCCTGCCGACTGGCCGCGAGAACATGCGCGCCGATTGCTGCTGCGCGCCCACTCCATCCTTGAGCCCCTGGCCACCAGCCGCGTCAAATCCCTGGTGGTTGAGTACGACTCCGATGCGGCCGAAAGAGTCGAACGCCGCAACGTCGAAGACTGGTATCGCCTCACGCGTTGACATTGATGACACGCCATGCGCATACTTGCGCAGCGGATGTCATGGATTGGCATTCGAAGTCACGCATTCAACGTCGAATGAATTGAGGCCCCATGAACAAGCACCTCGCACTCGCTGTTGCTGCAGCGGGAGTCATCGCCCTGGCGATGACCGGCTGCAGCACCGCCGCAGAACCCGCACCAACCGAAACCGTTGGGATGCGCCACATCCAAGTGGCCGCCCTCCCGATCGTCGAAACCTCGGCTCTCTGGGGCGCGATCAAAGCTGGCATATTCACTAAGCACAACCTGGATGTCGAGGTGGTTCCCGCCCAGGGTGGCGCCCAGGCGATCCCGGCCCTGCTCAACGGCGGCATCCAGTTCGCGATCGGCCAGCCCTTCGGCCCGATCCGCGCCGCACAGCAGGATCTCGGCATCGTCGTTCTGAGCAATTACGCATCGAGCAAGGCAACGGGCCCCGACGTGAACGCGGTGGTGGCATCTGCCGCCTCAGGCATCAAGTCGATCGCCGACCTCGCGGGCAAGCGCGTCTCGGTCAACAGCCTCGGCGCAGCAGGCGATGTAACGATCGGCGCTGCGGTTGACGCAGCCGGCGGTGACGCTAAGTCGATCAAGTTCGTCGAGGTTGCATTCCCGGATGCCGCAGCGCAGCTCGACGCGGGCAACATCGATGCCGCATGGGTTCCCGAGCCGTTCGTGTCTCAGATCGTCGGTGGCGGTGGCACCCTGGTGATGTACCCCTACCAGAAGACCATCCCCGGCCTGTCGTTGCTGGTGAACTTCACCACGGCCGATCTCGCCAAGTCTGACCCGACAATGGTGAAGGACTTCACCGAGGCAATGGCTGAGGCGCTGAAGTGGGCCGCCGGCAATGAAAAAGATGTACGCCAGGCCATCAAGGACAACCTCAAGGTTCCCGAAGCGGTTGCCGACAACGTGCCGCTGCCGAACTTCACTGACAAGCTCGACAAGGCTGGCATCCAGAAGCTGGCCGATCTGGCCGTCCAACAGGGCGTGCTCGACACCAAGCCCAACCTGTCTAAGCTCTACGGTTAGCCGCAGGGCCGGGTCCGGTATTTGCTGCCGGACCCGGCCCTCTTCTCTGCCGTGTTCGCCTTCTTCTCTACCCACCCCGAAACCAAGGGAGTCGCCGTGACGGTCAATCGCAAACTCACCTCGGCGCTGCTGGGAACGCTCGGAGTGGTGGTGTTCCTGGTCGTCTGGCAACTTGTTCCGACCCTCGGCCTCATCAAGGCGACGTACCTCCCGCCTCCCACGCAGGTGGCGGGCCAACTCGTTGCCGATTTCGGGGACGCGACATTCTGGGTAGCGCTGGGCAACACGCTTGCCACCTGGATTATCGGGCTACTGCTTTCGCTCGTGCTGGCAGTCGTGCTGGGCACCCTGATCGGCCTGTCTCCGCTGCTGCGGCGCGGCACCCGAACAACCATCGAGTTCTTGCGACCCATCCCCTCTGTCGCACTCATTCCGTTGGCGATACTGCTGTACGGCCTACAACGCGAAGCCGCGCTCGTGATCGTGGTCTGGGCAACGTTCTGGCAGATCTTCATTCAGGTGCTCTACGGTGTCGCCGACGTTGACCCGGTCGCCCGTGACACAGCACGTTCCTTCGGCCTCGGCTGGTTCGCCCGGCTACGGTACGTCGTGCTCCCCACCGCACTGCCTTATCTCTCGACCGGATTGCGGCTCGGTGGCACAGTGGCGTTGATTCTCGCCATTACGGCCGAACTCGTCATCGGCAACCCTGGTCTCGGCGGCCTGATGGTGATTGCCCGCTCGGTTGGCAACAACCTCTCGCTCTACGCCCTCGTCGTGGTCGCCGGCGCGGTCGGGTTGATCATCAACCTGCTGTTGCGCGCCCTGGAACGTCGGGTGCTGTCATGGCACCACGCGGTGCGGGCGGAGGTCACCCAGTGAGTGCACAAATAATTCCCACTCGTGCAACGAGCAAGGCCAGGCGTGGGCCGGGCCGCATCGTCGAGGGTCTGCTGTCGTCGCTACTCTTCCCTTTCGTGCTCCTTGGCCTCTGGGCACTGTCGTCAGTGCTTTCGCCCAACCGATTTTTCCCCGGGCCGTGGAAGGTCGTTACCGCGTTCGGGCAGACGTGGTTGGGCACTAGCTTCGTCGTCGACGTGCTGCCGAGCCTCGGGCGCCTCACCCTTGGCCTCATCCTCTCGATTGTGTTCGGCATCGTGCTTGGCGCCCTGGTCGGCTCGTTCAGGCCGCTGCGGTCACTGCTCGAGCCAGTGCTCGAGTTCTTCCGAGCCGTGCCACCGCCCGTGCTGATCCCCGTGCTCATGCTCCTTCTCGGAATCAGTGACCAGATGAAGGTCGCGGTCATCGTCTCGGGCGCAATCTGGCCGGTGCTGCTCAACACGATCGAGGGCGTGCGCGCGATTGATCCGGTTATGCGCGAGACCGCGGCGTCGTACCGGCTCGGCACCCGCGACCGCATATTCAGGCTGGTGCTACCCGCGGCAGCCCCGCAGATTATGACCGGGGTGCGCCAGGCACTTTCGGTGGGCCTGATCCTGATGGTCATCTCCGAGATGTTTGCGTCGTCTTCGGGGCTTGGATACCGGATCTCATATTTCCAACGCAACTACCTGATCGCCGAGATGTGGAGCGGCATTCTGCTGCTCGGCCTGATCGGCATCGCGCTCTCGCTGCTCTTCCAGGTCAGCGAGCGCATTATCCTGCGCTGGTATCACGGAACAAAGGAGATGGAGCGTGCCTGACACCTCCCAGCCCCTGCTTCGGGTCGAACACCTGAAGAAGGTCTACGAGTCACCACAAGGCCCCGTGGAGGCTATCGGTGACCTCACCTTCGAGGTGCGTCGAGGTGAACTGCTCTGCATCGTTGGCCCCTCCGGCGCCGGCAAGACCACGCTGCTCAAGTGCATCGCCGGGCTGCTGCCCAGCACCTCCGGCGTGATCGAACTCGACGGCGCTGCTGTCAGCGGGCCCCCAGCGCGGATGGCGCTGGTGTTCCAGGAGTATGGGCGAAGCCTGTTCCCGTGGCTTACCGTCGGCGGCAATGTCGGCTTGCCTCTCAAGAACCGCAAGATGGCGCGCGACGAGCGTAAGGCAACTATCGAGCGAACGCTGGCTTCCGTCGGTCTGGCAGGCCAGGCCGCAAAGTATCCGTGGCAGCTCTCGGGCGGTATGCAGCAGCGCGTCGCCATCGCACGCGCGGTCGCCTACGAGCCCGAGATCCTGGTGATGGACGAGCCGTTCGCTGCGGTCGACGCGCAGACGCGGGCCGACCTGGAAGACCTCGTGCGCGAGCTCTGGTCGAACCTCGGCGTGACAGTGCTGTTCGTCACCCACGACATCGACGAGTCCGTGTATCTGGGCGAGCGCGTTCTGGTGCTCTCGAATGCCCCGACCTTCGTGCAGGAAGCCGTCACAATTGACCTGCCTGCGAAGCGTGACCAACTCAGCACGCGAGCAGACCCGCGGTTCATCGAATTGCGCACGCACATTTACGAACAGATCCAAATCGCCAAACGCGGCGGCAACGCCCCAGGAGCAGACAAATGACACTCGCAGGCAAGACAGCGATAGTTACCGGCAGCGGCCGGGGGCTCGGCTTGGCCTATGCCCGCGAACTGGCACGGCAGGGCGCATCAGTCGTCGTGAACGATGTCGATGCCGAGGCGGCGGCCTCCGCTGTGGCCTCGATCGCCGCTGACGGCGGGCGGGCGACTGCAGTCGTCGCCCCAGTCGGTAGCACCGAGACGGCTGATGCCCTCGTCGCTGCGGCGCTCGCCGAGTTCGGCGGGCTAGACATCCTTGTCACAAACGCCGGGCTGCTTCGCGACAAATCACTGCTGAAGATGACCGACGATGACTTCGACGCGGTAATACACGTGCACCTGCGTGGCACCTTCACGTGCGTGCGCTCCGCCTTCCGGCACTTCAAAGAGAACGACGTGGCTGGCCGCATCGTCACCATCGGGTCGCCAACCGGCCAGCGCGGCAACTTCGGGCAGACCAACTACGCAGCGGCGAAGGCCGGAATAGTCGGCATGACCCGCACCTGGGCCCTTGAGATGGCGCGCTCTAAGGTCACGGTGAACACAGTTATCCCGGTCGCCGCAACCGCCATGACCCGCACCGTGCCGTACTTCGCCAAGGCCGTCGAGGCCGAAGACAGCGGCGTTCCGATGCCCGCATTCTTCCGGCACGAACTCGGTTTCGGCACTGCGGATGACGTGGCCGGTCTTGTCGCCTTCCTCGCTTCGGATGCCGCCGCCGGAATCACCGGCCAGGCCATCGGAATCGGTGGGGACCGTATTCAGTTATGGTCGCATCCCGAGGCGGTTCTCACGGCGTATCACGACGGCGGGTGGACGGCCGATGCTCTTGAGCTAGAGCTGCCCACACTGCTGGAAGGCCACATCCAGTCGGTAGGTGAAGACTTCCCGGAGCTTCCAGAAGAGCTTCGAGCCGCGACACCGTGAGCCTGCGTTATGAACCAGCGATCGATCTGGCGTCAATCACGGCGATCGACACCCATGTTCACATCGAGACCGACGACGCTGGCCATCTCGCCCTGCCACAGACCCTGCTCGACGCGTCGGCCGCATATTTCCGCTCCGGCGAGCGCACCCCGTCGCTGCAGTCGATTGCGGACGGCTACCGAGAGCGACGGATGGCGGCGGTCGTGTTCACTGTCGACGCGCGCACCGCTCTTGGGCACGAGCCGATCTCGAGCGCGTGGATCGCCAAGCAGGCAGCCCAACACGCCGACGTCCTCATCCCGTTCGGCTCCGTCGACCCACTGACCGGGGCGTCTGCCGTAGACCTCGCCCGCCGACTCGTTGAGGAGTCGGGGGTGCGCGGCTTCAAGTTCCACCCGAGCGTGCAGGGCTTCGACCCGTCGGAGGCGGCGTATACCCCGCTCTGGTCAACGATCGCAGCCCTCGGGGTGCCGGCCATATTCCATACCGGGCAGAACGGCATCGGCGCGGGCCTCCGCGGCGGGGGCGGGATCAAGCTGGCGTTCTCGAATCCGCTGCTGCTCGATGCCGTGGCCGCCGAGCATCCTGACCTCGACCTGATCTTCGCCCACCCCTCGGTGCCGTGGCAGGAGGAAGCGAACTCAATCGCGCTGCACAAGGCCAACGTCTGGATCGACCTCTCCGGCTGGTCGCCCAAGTACTTCCCTGAGTCGCTCGTAAAACTCGCCGGCGGGGCCCTGCAAGACCGCGTGCTATTCGCGACCGACTTTCCGCTCATCACGCCCGAGAAATGGCTCGCCGCGTTTGCCGACCTGCCGGTCAGCGACGACGTGC
>JBDUDZ010000042.1:0-12734 GCA_040002635.1 Rhodoglobus sp. | reverse complement strand
CGGCAGCGGCGGCGGCAGCGGCGGCGGCAGCGGCGGCGAGCCGCAGCCGCCTTCTCAGCTCGTGGTGACGAGCGGGGAACCCACGGCGCCCGGGGGCATCTCGGCCGCCAAACGGTTTGCTTCCTCGATGAGGGTGGCAACGATGTCTGCCTCGGGCACTGTCTTGATGACCTCACCCTTGACGAAGATCTGGCCGCGTCCGTTGCCACTCGCCACGCCGAGATCGGCCTCGCGTGCTTCGCCGGGCCCGTTGACGACACATCCCATCACGGCAACCCGCAGCGGCACGGTCATCTTCTCGAGCCCAGCGGTCACGTCGTTGGCGAGCTGGTACACATCGACCTGGGCGCGCCCGCAGCTCGGGCAGGAGACGATCTCGAGCTTGCGCTCGCGCAGGTTCAGCGACTGCAGGATTTGCAGGCCGACTTTGACCTCCTGCACCGGCGGGGCCGACAGCGACACCCTGATGGTGTCGCCGATACCTTCGGAGAGCAGGATGCCGAACGCTGTCGCGCTCTTGATGGTGCCCTGGAACTCGGGGCCCGCTTCGGTCACCCCCAGGTGCAGCGGCCAGTCTCCGCGCTCGGCGAGCAGCCGGTAAGCCTTGACCATGATTATCGGGTCATTGTGCTTGACCGAAATCTTGAAATCGTGGAAGTCATGCTCTTCGAACAGGCTCGCCTCCCAAACAGCGCTCTCCACGAGCGCTTCAGGGGTTGCCTTGCCATACTTCTGCAGGATGCTCGGCTCGAGCGATCCCGCGTTGACCCCGATCCGGATCGAGACGCCGGCCGCCTTGGCCGCTGCGGCGATCTTGCCCACCTGGTCGTCGAACTTGCGGATGTTGCCCGGGTTGACCCTGACCGCGCCTACGCCCGCGTCGATTGCGGTGAACACGTACTTGGGCTGGAAGTGGATATCGGCGATCACCGGCAGCTGGCTCTTCGCCGCGATGATGTGCAGTACGTCGGCGTCATCCTGATGCGGAACAGCGACACGCACGATGTCGCACCCCGTCGCGGTCAACTCGGCGATTTGCTGCAACGTCGCATTGATGTTCGTGGTCTGCGTCGTGGTCATCGACTGCACGCTGACCTGGAAATCGCTGCCGACGCCGACCTTGCCAACATGGATCTGGCGGGTCTTACGTCGAGGGGCGAGAACCTCAGGGGTCTTGGGCATACCGAGATTGATTGCTGGCACGGTTCAAGCTTACGCGGCGATTACCAGAGATCTCCGGGCACAGAACGCGCACAGTGGTCTACTGGATTGTGATGGGGTTCACGATGTCGGCGTAGACGAGCAGCAAGCTCATCCCACCCAGGATGACGACAACTGTCAGGGTGAGCGGCAGCAGTTTGCCGATGTCGACCGGGCCCGGATCTGGCCGCTTGAACAGCTTGGCCAGCCTTCTGCGCAATCCCTCCCACAGCGCACCCGCGACGTGACCGCCGTCGAGGGGTAGCAGCGGGATCAGGTTGAACACGAACAGGGCGATGTTGAGCGAGGCGACGAGACCGATGAGGGCGCTGGCGCGATCGGCGACCGGCACGGTGTTGATACTCGCGATCTCGCCGGCCAGTCTGCCCACCCCGACGACGCTCACGGGGCCGTTCGGGTCGCGAACTCCGGAGCCGAACGCGGCATTGGCCACTGCCACGAGTCGCTGCGGGAGATTGACGATGATTCCCGCGACCCGGACGATATTGTCGCCCACCGCAGGCAAAACGGCGGTAATGGGCTGCTGCACTACCTCGGTGGCCGCGCCGATGCCGAGGAATCCGACGTCCTGTGTCTTCGAAGTTCCGTCGGGGTTCTTCTGCACTTCACCGGACTTGGAGTCGACGACATAGCGCTCCGTGAGAAGTGGAGTGACGGTGAGGGCGACGTTGGTGCCGGCCCGCTCGACCACGAGGCTGATGGTGTCACCGGGGCTCTTCCGAATGAGCGCGGTGGCCTGGTCCCAGCTCGTGATCGTGGTGCCGTTCATCGACACGATCCGGTCTCCGGGACGGACGCCCGCCTCCGCAGCCGGAGCGAGCGGATCGCCAGACGCGCACTCGGTACGCGTCTCTGAGGCGGAGATCACGCACTGCGACACGCTTCCGACGGTGGTGCTCACCTGGGGAGCGCCGAATCCGCAGAGCACCACCGCGTAGAGCACGATTCCGATGAGCAGGTTGACCGTGGGCCCGCCCATCATGATCACAATCCGCTTCCAGATCGGCAGGTTGTAAAACGAACGCTGTGGTTCGTCGACAATTACCCCGAAGTGGTTTACCGCATTCGGTGCCTGCTCCACCATGCCGCCGGCCAGAATGGTGGGCGGCGGGGCGTCTTGCACGAGGGTCTGCATGAAGCCGGTGCTGGCATCCCGTGCCTTCTCGCCCACGTGCTTCGGCGGGTACATTCCCGCCATCGCGATGTAGCCTCCCAGCGGGATCGCCTTGAACCCGTACTGCGTTTCTCCACGCTGGCGGGAGAAGATCGTCGGCCCGAAGCCGATCATGTATTGGCTCACCCGCACGCCAAAGCGCTTCGCCGGGATGAGGTGACCGAGCTCATGCAAGCCGATGGACAGGGCGATCCCCACGACAATGATGAGCACGCCAAGGACGTAGAGCAGAACTGCGCTTAGATCGAATGCGGGCACCGGCTAATGGTAACCGGGGCACCCGACTGTGGCTGGGAGCGCGCTGGCCCCAGTCAGTGCGTTAGCCCAGAAATTGCTCAGCCGTAGCTCGTGCCCAGCGTTCCGCCTCGAACACGGCTTCCAGCGAGTAATCCCCCGAATGGTGTTTCTCGACGACCCGCTCGACTGTGTCGAGGATGTCGAGATACCCGATCCGGCCCGCATGGAACGCCAGCACTGCCTGCTCGTTCGCCGCGTTGAACACCGCCGGGTAGGTGCTGCCAGCCTCGCCCACCCGCTTTGCGAGCGCGACTGCCGGGAACACCGCGGTGTCCAACGGCTCAAAACTCCACTGGCTTGCCGTCGTCCAGTCGAGCGGCGTGCCGACACCAGGCACCCGGTTCGGCCAGTCAAGGCCGAGTGAGATGGGTAGGCGCATGTCGGGGGGGCTGGCCTGCGCAATAGTCGACCCATCAACGAACTCCACCATCGAGTGCACAATCGACTGCGGATGCACTGTCACCTCGATGCGGTCGTAGGGCATGTCGAACAGATGGTGCGCTTCGATCACCTCCAGGCCCTTGTTCACCAGGGTCGCCGAGTTCGTGGTGACCACGAGCCCCATGTCCCACGTGGGGTGGGCCAGCGCTTCGCGCGGAGTGACACCGCGCAACGACTCACGCGAGCGCCCGCGGAAGGGCCCGCCAGACGCGGTGAGCACGAGCCGGCGCACCTCCTGCGGAGTGCCAGAGCGCAACGCCTGCGCGATAGCTGAGTGCTCAGAGTCGACCGGCACGATCTGGCCCGGCTGCGCCCGAGCGGTCACGAGGGCGCCGCCGACGATGAGGCTCTCCTTGTTCGCGAGCGCGAGGGTAGCGCCGGCATCCAACGCGGCAAGGGTGGGGCCGAGGCCCACAGACCCGGTGATTCCGTTGAGGACTACGTCAGCCGCAACATCCCGGACCAACTGGGATGCGTCGTCGGCGCCGAGCGCTGTGTGTTCGACGCGAAATGCTCCAGCTTGCTCGGCCAGCATCTCGCGATTGCTGCCCGCAGCGAGCCCAACGATCGTGAACCGGTCGGGATTTGCCGCAATGACTTCGAGCGCCTGAGTGCCGATAGAGCCGGTCGAGCCCAGGACAATGACCGTGCGCATGAAATTCAGGCTACAGCCGAGCCGAAACGATCAGCCAATACCGAGGATGTCGATCACGAAGACCAGCGTGTCGGTCGGCCCGATGTCAGGCGCCTTGCCCCCCTCAGGGCCGTACCCCTTGTCAGGCGGGATGACCACCAGAACACGCGAACCGACCTTCTGGCCCACAAGAGCGGCAGTGAAACCCGGAATGACCCCGGACGTGTTGAATGTCGCAGTCTCGCCACGGGCAAAACTGGAGTCGAAAACCTTCTGGGTGTTCCAGTTCATCCCGACGTAGTTGACAATCACCGTCGCACCGGCTTTGACAGTCTCGTGCGTACCCTTCTTGAGAAGCGTGATCTTCAGGTCGGTCGGCGGGCTTGCCGCAGGAATCGTGATCGCCGGCGATCCGTCAGCACCGACCACGACCGTCGGGAAGCCAGCGGTTGGCGACTGATCTTTTCCGTCAGGAGCGCTCAACGGGGCCGCAGCGGGTGCAGCAATCGATACGAGGTCTACGACAAAGACGATGTCCTGCCCGGCGGCGACACCGAGTTGGCTGGAGCCGTCGGCACCGAACGCGTCGTCGGGCGGGATGACGCCGACCACCCGCGAACCAACCGAAGAACACTGCAGGGTCTTCACGATGCCGGGCACGAACTGCGCGGCGTCGATCGGAAGCGATGTGGTCGAACCTTTTGTATACGCCGTGCTGGTGAGCTCGGCACCCGTTGCACCATTGAACAGCGAGAAGTCGATGGTCGCGACGTCTTTCGCTTCGGCGACCTTTCCCTTGCCCTTGATCACCACTGTTCGCTGCGTCTTCGCCGCGTTGGCCGGGAAGTCGAACTTCACCGTAGGCTTCGCACCGAATTCACCGCTGACCTTGACCGCATCAGAAATCGCGCCCGAAGCCGTGGGCTTGCATACAGGTGCGGCGTTCTGCACCGGGGCCGCGGAGCACGCGGCGAGGGACGCGACGAGACCGGCCACGATGACGAGTGAGGCTGCAGTGCGCACGGTGCACCTTTCAGATGAGGGGGCGAACAGCTCCATCCTTCCGCACCGATCCTGTGCAAAGAGTGGCAAAGCGCCCAACGTCACAAAGCTGAGACCTACATCTCGTCGTCGGCCAGAACAATTATGGGTTCGTGGTGAACAGGGAAGTTGATCGACGCCGCAATGAAGCATTGCGCGCTTGCCTTTGCGTGGATCGACAGTGCAACCTCCGGGTCCCCCGCCGAAATAGTCACGACCGGGTGCAGGGTGACCGAGGTGAAGTGCCCGCCGCCATCATTTGTCTGCTGCATGGTGCCTGTCGCGGCATCCGCATACGCCGACACGACTATGCCGTGTGTCGCCGCAACGTGCAGGTAGCTGAGCATGTGGCACTGGGCCAGTGCGGCGACGAGGAATTCTTCAGGGTTCCACCGCTCAGGGCTGCCGCGAAAAGCCCGGTCGCTCGACCCGTCGATAGGCGGATTGCCTTCTGCCGTCACCAGGTTGTCGCGGCTGTAAGCCTTGTAATCGCTGGTGCCAGAGCCGAGATTGCCTTGCCACTGCACGGTGACCTTGTAGTGGTGATCGATCTGCATGGCCCGGTCCCCCGCCCTCAACGATAAACTCGACTAATTATGACTGACACCCTCGCGCACCCCGTCTCGTCAGAAGCCGTTCCACAGGGGCGCAAGGTAGTCACTGCCATCCCCGGCCCCAAGTCCATCGCGCTTCATGAACGACGCCTGAAGGTTGTCCCGGTGGGAGTCACCGCGACGTTGCCGGTCTACATCGATCATGCGCACGGCGCCATCGCGGTAGATGTCGACGGCAACCAGTTCATCGACCTGGGTGCCGGCATCGGCGTGACCACAATCGGGCACACCGATGACGCCGTCGTCGCGGCCGCCACCGTGCAGCTGAACAAGCTGACCCACACGCTCTTCACCGTCACGCCATACGAGAGTTACGTTCGCGTCGCAGAGTACCTCGCGCAGCACACCCCGGGCGATTTCGAGAAGAAAACCGTTCTCGTCAACTCCGGTGCCGAAGCAGTAGAGAACGGGGTGAAAATAGCCCGCAAGTTCACCGGCCGTAACGGCATCGCAGTTCTAGAGCATGCCTATCACGGTCGCACCAACCTGACGATGGCCATGAACTTCAAGGCGTCGCCGTACTCCACCGGCTTCGGACCGTTCGCCGGCGACATCTACCGCGCCCCCAACTCCTACCCGTACCACGACGGGCTCAGCGGTGCGGATGCCGCGGCTCGCACCATCGCCTACCTCGAGAAGACCGTGGGCGCCGCCGACCTCGCCTGCCTCGTCGTCGAGCCCATCCAGGGCGAGGGCGGCTTCGTCGTTCCCGCGGAGGGTTACCTCCCGGCCCTGCAGGCCTGGTGCACCGCGAACGGCATTGTGTTCATCGCCGACGAGATCCAGAGCGGCATGGCCCGCACCGGTAAGTACTTTGCCAGCGAACATTTCGGTCTCGTGCCCGACATGGTGCTGAGCGCGAAGGGCATCGCTGGCGGCCTGCCGCTTGCGGGTGTGACCGGTCGCGCCGAGATCATGGATTCCGCACAGCCCGGTGGGCTCGGCGGCACTTTCGGCGGTAACCCGGTGGCGGCTGCGGCTGCCGTCGCCGTGTTCGAGCAGATCGACAGCAACAACCTGCTCGCGGAGGCCGTACGAATCGAATCGGTACTCAAGCCCGGCCTCGAGGCCCTGCAGAAGAAGTATCCGATCATCGGTGACGTGCGTGGCATCGGGGCCATGATCGCTGTGGAACTCGTGAAGCCCGGTACCCTCGAGCCCGATGCGGCCTCGGTCGGCAAACTCGCCGCAGCCGCAGCCCAGCAGGGTGTGCTCCTGCTCACCGCGGGTACCTACGGCAACGTGCTGCGCTTCCTGCCCAGCCTCGCGATCAGCAACGAGTTGCTCGACGATGCGTTGGGCGTTATCGACGACGCTTTCGGCAGCCTTTAAGCTTCGGCCTGCACGCGCTGGAATTCGCTGTTGAACGCCTGGTCGTCGGCTGATTGGAGGCTGCGGAAGGTGTGCGCCTGTGCGAGCGTAGCTTCGCTGGGGAAGATGAGCGGGTTGTCAGCGATCTCTGGGTACTTTTCTGCGGCGACTGCCTGGGCGCCCACGACCGGCGTGATGTAGTTGACCGACGCGGCAACTTCCGCCGCGACTTCGGGCTCGTAGTAGTAGTTGATGAGAGTCTCGACGTTCTTCTTGCGTGGCGACCCCATCGGCACGACAAAGACGTCGCCCCATAGCGTTCCGCCCGAGTCCGGGAGCACAAACTTCCACTTCTCGTAGCCGGCGTCGGCATTGAGCACGGTGATATCACCGGACCAGGCGATCGCGGCGACGACGTCACCGGAGACCAGATCCTGCACGTACTCGTTGCCCTTAATCCCGAGGAGCTGCCCGTCTTTCAGCTGCTTCTCGAGCACGTTTATCGCTTTGGCAAACTCGTCGGCTCCCCAGCTTTCTTTCGAAATATCGACACCCTGGCTAAGGAGAATGAGCCCCATCGTGTCGCGCATCTCGCTCAGGACAGACACTTTCCCCTTGAGCTTTGGATCCCACAGGTCATCGACCTCGCGAAGCCCGTTGGGAACCTCCTCGGTGTTCCATGCCAGCCCAGCGAAGCCGTTAAGCCAGGGCATCGACATGGCACGGCCTGCGTCGTAGTCAGGGTTGAGCAGCGCCGGGGCGAGATTCTTCTTATTGGGGATGTTCGCCGCATCCAGCTCTTGCACGTAACCGAACCGAATAAGCCGGGCAACCATCCAGTCGGTCAGGCAAAACGTATCGGAGACTGTCTCCTCCCCGCGCGCCAGATGGTCTTTGATCGTGTTGTAGTACGCGTTGTTGTCTTGGATATCCGCCTTGTAACCGACCTTGATGCCGGTCTTGTCTTCGAAAGCGAGGAGCGTCGGATAGCTTCCGTCCGGAGCCTGGTCGAGGTCACCCGGCCAGTTCGACCAGTTGAGAAGCTTCTGCGAGTCCGACCTGTCGACCGCCGGTGCGGGAGCGGAGGCCGACGACCCTACCGGGGCGCACGCCGCGAGGGCGAGTGCACCCGCGCCGATGCCAACACCCTGCAGGAGATGTCTGCGGGAAAGCCGGGACTGCTTCGCCTGCTGCACGAGCTCGCGGATTATTGGATCCTGAGATAATTTGCTGGTCATCAGTCAGCCCCTTTCGGCAGGGGTTCGGAGTTGGATCGAGCCAACGCTGCAATGTCGATCGCACGAAGATCTCGCGCGACGCTGCGCTGTCATTCATTTTTTCCAACGATAGCGTTGTCGGTCAGCCCAGCCGAGCTAGTCGCTTCCGGCGTGCCGCCGATGATGCCTGCCCCACGATGACAATCACCAGCGCGAGCACGAAGACCGCAGACGCCACGACATTCGCCTCCGCAGGAACGCCCTTCGCTGCCGCCGTGTAGACGAAGATCGGGAACGTCTCCACTCCCCCGTTGTTGAAGCGCGTGATGATGAAGTCGTCGAAGCTCAGCGAGAACGACAGAAGGGCCGCAGCGAGGATGCCGGGAAGCAGCAGCGGAAACGTGATGCGCCAGAACACTTGCCAGGGCGACCCATAGAGGTCACGCCCCGCCTCCTCAAGCGCAGGGTCAAGGCTCGCCACCCGTGCCTTGACAGTCACCACGACGAAGCTGATGCAAAACAGCACATGGGCGATGATGATCGTCACATTTCCTTTGCCGAAGCCAAGGGCGAGGAACTGGGCGGCAAGGCCCGCGCCGAGCACAACCTCAGGCGTGGCCATCGGCAGGAACAGCAGGATATTCACCAGCGCTCGCCCACGGAACCTAAAGCGCACAAGCGCAATTGCCATGAGCGTGCCGATCACCGTCGCGATGACTGTCGCAACCACGCCGATGAGCAGGCTGTTGCCCACCGAGGCGCACACCCCGCGCTCGCGGCACACGTCGAACCAGTTGTTCAGGGTGAATCCTCGCCAGACGATGTTCGTCTTCACCGCGTCGTTAAACGAGAACACGATCGTATACACCACTGGTACGAGCAACAGGATGATCGCCAGAGCGCTATAGACCGGCAGCAGCCAACGCCCCAGCAACGAACCCCTCACAGCAGATCCTCCGTGCCGGTCACTGCCACGTAGCCTGCGACAAGCAGCACGATCGCGAGCATGAGCAGCACCGAGAGCGAGGCAGCAGTCGGGTATTGCAAGGTATCGAGGAAGTTCGACTGGATGACGTTGCCGATCATCTGGGTCTGTACCGACCCGAGAAAGCTCGAGCTCGCGTTGATGTAATCACCGGATGCCGGGATAAACGTCAGGAGGGTGCCCGACACGATGCCGGGCGCGGAGAGCGGCACCGTGACCTGCCAGAACGTGGATGCCGGGCTCGCATACAGGTCGGCGCCGGCCTCGATAAAGCGCAGGTCGAGCCGCTCGAGTGAGGCATAGATGGGCAGCGTCATGAACGGGATGAAGTTGTAGGTCAACCCGAAAATCACCGAGAACCAGGTGCCGGTGAGGTGGCCATCCGACGGCAGCACGCTGAGCGTCTTGAGCACGCCGACAAGTGTCGAGTCGTCGGACATTATCGACTTCCAGGCCAAAGTGCGCAGCAGGAAGGAGACGAAGAATGGTGCGATCACCAGCGTCAACAACACCGCTTGTAAGGCGGGCCACGGCCGTGCTTTTACGCCAATGAAGTAGGCCAACGGGTAGCTGATGAGCAGTGCGAACACCGTCGCCAGCGTTGCGAAAAGCGCAGCCCTGCCGAAGTGCGGGAGATAGGTGATGGCCGCCGACGCGTAGTTCTGCAGGTTGAGAGCCAACTGGAACTGGCCGACATCCCCGTTGAACACCGGCTCTTCGAACGAGGTGACGACCAGCGAAACCAGCGGCGCGAGGAAGAACAGGATCAGGTAGGCGAGCCCCGGCAACAGCAGGAGCAGGGCGACCCGGCTCTTCTTCAGGGGCGCACGCGAGACCTTCTCGCTGGCTGCCGCGCCGACGGCAGCGAATGCCATCAGCCCTCCTCGATCTCGGCCATGAGCTCGTGGCGAACTTGGGTCGCGATCGTCGCGGTGTCGGTGTCTGGCTCAAATTTCGGCGCGGACGACGGCTCATCAGCCAGCCCAAAGCCGTGGTCAACTGTCCAACTTGCCCACACCTCGGCGCCGACGTTCACAACAGGCCCGAATACCAGGTTCTGCGCAAAAACGGTGATGAGACCAAAACCGGGCATGGCGACTTGGTATTGGGTGCTCACACCGCTGAACGAAACATCAGTCACGCGGCCGGGACCGACCACGTTCGTACCGGCGACAGTCTTCGGAGCGCTCACCTGCAGCATGAGCTTCTCGGGCCGTACGCCGATCGTCACCCGACCGGCATGGCGTTGCGCACGTTCGCGCGGCACCTCCAGTTTTGCCCCGCCCACGTCGACGATGATTGATGACGCTGACGAGGAGGTCACCTCGCCGGTGAACAGGTTCGACTGGCCGAGGAAGTTCGCCACGAATGCTGTGCGCGGCAGTTCGTAAAGCTCCTCCGGCGCGCCCATCTGCTCGATCTCACCCTTATTCATCACCGCGACGGTGTCGGCCATGGTCATGGCCTCCTCCTGGTCGTGGGTCACGTGCACGAACGTGAGACCCACCTCGTTCTGGATCGACTTGAGTTCGAGCTGCATCTGACGGCGCAACTTGAGGTCAAGGGCGCCGAGCGGCTCGTCGAGAAGCAACAGCGACGGGCGGTTGACGACCGCCCGGGCGAGCGCGACTCGCTGTTGCTGTCCGCCGGACAGCTGCGCAGGGCGGCGGTTGCCCAAGTGGTCGAGCTCGACGAGCTGGAGCGCCTCGTGGGCTTTGGTCAGGGCATCCGGAATTCCGCGCCGCTTCAGACCGAACGCGACATTCGCGAGCACCGTCATGTGCGGGAAGAGCGCATAGCTCTGGAACACGGTATTCACTGGGCGCCGATACGGCTTGACGTTCGTGACATCTTTGCCACCGATGAGGATGCGGCCACTCGTGGGCTGCTCGAGCCCCGCCACCAACCGCAGCGTCGTCGTCTTGCCGCAACCGGACGGGCCGAGCAGCGCGAAGAACGAGCCGGCCGGGATGCGCAGATCAAGATCCTCGATCGCCGTGAAGCCCGGAAAGCGCTTGGTGATCCCGACGAGCTCGAGATCCGCACCGGAATCGGCGAATCCCGCCGCCATCAGGCGCCCAGCTGCACGCGCTGGAATTCGCCGTTAAACGCCTGGTCGTCGGCGGAGTCAAGCCCGCGGAAGATGTGAGCGTTTGACAGAGTGGCCTCACTGGGGAAGATCAACTCGTTCTCGGCAACTTCGGGGTATTTCTCCGCCGCCACGGCCTGGGCCCCGACGACGGGCGTGATGTAGTTCACCCAGGCGGCGACCTCGGCGGCGACCTCGGGCTCGTAGTAGTAATTCATCAGGGTCTCCGCGTTTTTCTTGCGCGGCGAGCCCATCGGCACCACAAAGACATCTCCCCACAGGGTGCCGCCGGTTTCAGGAAGCGCGAACTTCCACTTCTCGTGGCCGGCCTCGCCATTGAGCACGGTGATGTCTCCCGACCAGGCGATCGCGGCTATCGCGTCTCCCGAGACGAGGTCCTGCATGTACTCGTTGCCCTTGATCCCCGAGATCTGGCCAGACTTCACCTGCTTCTCCAGCACCTCGATCGCCGCAGCGAACTCGTCAGTGCCCCAGCTGTCTTTGGAGATGTCTACGCCCTGGCTCAGCATGATGAGACCCATGGTGTCGCGCATCTCGCTGAGCACTGTCACCTTGCCCTTGAGCTTTGGATCCCACAGATCTGCGAGTTCTTTCAACCCACCGGGAACCTCTTCCGTATTCCAGGCCAACCCCGCGAATCCGTTCTGCCACGGCAGCGACTTCGTGCGGCCTGGGTCGTAGTCAGGGTTGAGCAGCGCTGGGGCGAGATTCTTCTTATTCGGGATGTTCGCCGCGTCGAGCTCTTGCACGTAGCCGAAGCGGATCAGCCGGGCGATCATCCAGTCGGTGAGGCAGAAGGTGTCGGCGCCGGTGGCCTGGCCGAGGGCGAGCTGGTCTTTGATCGTTCCGTAGTAAGTGTTGTTGTCGTCGATGTCGACCTTGTACTCGGCCTTGATACCTGTCTTTTCTTCGAAGGCGACGAGGGTGGGGTAATTTCCCTTGTCGTCCTCATCGATGTATGACGGCCAGTTCGACCACGTGAGGGTTTTGTCTGAGTCGGACGTGTCGACGGCCGGCTTGGGTGATGACGATCCGGCGGGAGCGCACGCAGCAAGAGCGAGAGCCCCTGCGCCAATCCCCGCGCCCTGCAACAGGTGTCGCCGTGACAGCTGCGATTGCCTCGCTTGCTGAACAAGCTGGCGGATGATCGGGTCTTTGGGCAGGTTTCCGGTCATGGGCAGCTCCTTCGGCAGGGGTGTCGATCGTTTGTCGATCCTGACACAGGATCGCTCACCGCCAATAGGGGTAAGGGGCAAATGGCGCACTTCGTAACAAACAATTCACGAATTCCGTTGCAATAGGCGCGAATCTTGTGCGGAATCGTTGGTGCCGCGCGGCTACGCTGAAGGCTATGAAGGTCGCCGTTCCGAGAGAAATCAAGAACAACGAGTTCCGCGTCGCGATTACCCCGGCCGGAGTGCATGACCTTGTGGCGCACGGCCACGAGGTGCTCATCGAGACCGGTGCCGGTCTCGGATCCTCGATCCCAGACGACGCCTACGTCGCGGCAGGAGCATCGATCGCCCCGGATGCCGCGACCACCTGGAGCTCCGCCGACCTCCTGCTCAAGGTCAAGGAGCCAATCAAGCCCGAGTACTCCTACTTCCGCGATGACCTGCTGCTTTTCACCTACTTGCATCTCGCCGCCGAACCTGAACTCACCAAAGCCCTGCTCGCGGCCTCGGTGAC
>JBDUDZ010000041.1:0-12889 GCA_040002635.1 Rhodoglobus sp. | reverse complement strand
CGCTGGCTGAGTTCGGCCCCGCGGAAGAAGTTGCCGCCACCGACGACGATCGCGATCTCGACGCCGGCCGATGCCGCCGCGATCTCCTTCGCGAGGGCGGCAACCACGTCGGGGTTCACGCCGAGCGATCCCCCGCCAAACGCTTCACCGGAAAGCTTGAGAAGAACCCGTCTCTTGCGGTCTGACATCCAAGCTCCCTTTGCGCGACTGGATACAGGTTACCGGGCCTCGGGCACGGACGCCGCACCGGCTCCGGCAAGCGGCCTCACCGCCCGCCAAGGCTCCACGAGCCGCGGCGTTCCATCGCTGACCGCAGGTCATCAACGGCAAACTCGACGCGCTCATAGACGACAGGGTCGAGCACCTGGCCGCCGAGACCGATGCGGGATGTCGCGCGCGAGATGCTCACCGGATCGACGAGCACCGCCCCCAACAGCTGCAGCGTGGGGAACAGCCCCACGAGGCCCCGGATCCCGCCCGTCTGTCCCGGCGATGCTGATAGCAGCAGCACGGGCTTGCCCTCGAGGGCATCGGCTCCGCGCAACCATTCAAGCGAGTTCATGGTCACACCTGACGGCGTGTGCACGTACTCCGGCGACGCAATCACCACCGCGTGGCACGAGCGGGCGAGTTCGCGAAACTGCCGCACGCTCGCCGGGGTTTCGAGATCGAGATCAGGATTGAAGAGCGGCAGATGTCGCACGAGGTCGGATCCAACGAAATGCATTTCGGGGGCGAGGCTCTCGGCGAGCTCCAACAGCGCGAGGTTGAGGGATTCTGCACGCAAGCTCCCGCAGAACGCGAGGACCGGAGTGCGGCTCATTGCCACAGCCTAGCCAGCCGTGCGACACGGATGTCTTTTTCTTCTAACGCGCCTTTAGGCGTTGGCGACGAACCAGCGAAAGAACTGCAGTGGCGGCGAGGGCTACGAGCGCGAAGGCGAAGACCCACATCCCCACCTCGGTCCCGGCGACCAGCCACGCTGGCGAGTAGCCCGGCTGCACTCCTCGCTCCTCGTCGATTCGATACTGCACACCGGCGATTACCTGGAACACAATCGCGGTGAGAGCTCCGAGGCTCGCCAGGATCGTGAATCCGAGAGCGACGCGGTTGGTCACGTTCGTGGTTTCCTAATCTGACGTGCTACACCCTCATCGCAGACGCCGTAAAACGGCGAGAGGCCCGGAATCACTCCCGGGCCTCTCACAACGCTATGGCTAAGCGCCGACCTTGAACCGGGCGAACTGGGTCACGGTGAGCTTGGCATCCGCAAGCACCTGCTTGATCGTCACCTTGTTGTCGCGTGCGTACTCCTGCTCGAGCAGGGCGACCTGCTTGAAGTATGCAGTCACGCGACCCTCGACGATCTTGGGCAGTGCCGCCTCGGGCTTGCCCTCGTCGCGGCTGATCTGCTCCACAATGTGGCGCTCCTTCTCGACGTCAGACGCCGGAACGTCGTCACGCGAGAGGTAGATCGGGTCGGCGAACGAGATGTGCTGTGCGACACCGCGGGCTGTCTCGACATCGTCACCCGTGTACGCAACGACGACACCAACCTGCGGGGGCAGGTCTTTGTTCGTGCGGTGCAGGTAGACAGCGAACTTGTCACCAGGAATGCGGATGACGCGGCGCAGCTCGATCTTCTCGCCCAGGATTGCGGCCTGGTCGTCGATGAGCGCACCGACTGTCGTGCTCACCGAGCCGGCCGTGCCGTCTGTCGTGACGGGCGCCGCGAGTGCGGCATCCACGGTCTCGGCACCGGAATCGGCGAGCGCCTGCAGCACCGAGTTGCCGAGCGCGACGAACTTGTCGCTCTTCGCGACGAAGTCGGTCTCGCAGGCGAGCTCGATCATCGTCGTCGCGGTTGCGCTCTCGACGGCGGCGATGAGGCCCTCGCTCGTGGAGCGGTCGGCACGCTTCGCGTTGCCCTTCGCACCCTTGAGGCGGAGGATCTCCACTGCCTTGTCGAAGTCGCCTTCGGCTTCTACGAGCGCGTTCTTAGTATCGACCATGCCGGTGCCGAGGCGCTCGCGCAGGGCCTTGATATCAGCGAGGCTGACGTCTGCCATTTGGTGTCCTTACTTGGTGGTCAGAAAGTTACTTGGCCGCTGCAGGCTTGGCTGCGGCTTTGGGCGCTGCGGCCTTCTTCTCGGCCGGTGCCTTCTCAGACTCGGTGGCCCCCGCCTCAATCGCTGCCTCGGCGTCGGCGTCGGAGACGACGTGGTGTTCGGGGACGATCGTCTCGTCCGCGGCGGCCTCGTGCTCTGCAACAACTGCGTCAGCGTCGTTCTCCTCGGTGGGAGTCTCGGCGGCGACAACTGCGGCAACGGCCTCGGCGTCAGGCGTGCCCGACACCTCACCGTCGACGGCCTCGATCTGCTCAGCCTCGGTCTGCGGGGTCTCGGATGCTGCGAGCAGCTCTGCCTCCCACGCGGCCAGCGGCTCGACCTCAACGCCCTCTTCGGGCTTCTGGTGACGCTGGATGAGGCCCTCGGCCGCGGCATCCGCGATGATTCGGGTCAGCAGGCCGACCGAGCGGATCGCGTCGTCGTTGCCCGGGATCGGGAACTGCACGTCGTCGGGGTCGCAGTTGGTGTCGAGGATCGCGATGACCGGGATGCCCAGCTTGTGAGCCTCGTCGATCGCGAGGTGCTCCTTCTTGGTGTCGACGATCCAGACCGCAGAGGGGGTCTTCGTGAGGTTGCGGATACCGCCCAGGCTCTTCTGGAGCTTGATGAGCTCGCGCTTCTGGATGAGCAGTTCCTTCTTGGTGTAGCCGCGCGTCGTGTCGTCGAAGTCGACCTCCTCGAGCTCCTTCATGCGCGCGAGGCGCTTGGAGACGGTCTGGAAGTTGGTGAGGAGGCCACCGAGCCAACGCTGGTTGACGTAGGGCTGGCCGACGCGCAGCGCCTGCTCGGCGATGGCGCCCTGGGCCTGCTTCTTGGTGCCGACGAAGAGGATGGTGCCGCCGTGCGCGACGGTCTCCTTGACGTAGTCGAAGGTGGTGTCGATGTGCTTGAGCGACTGCTGCAGGTCGATGATGTGGCTGCCCGAACGCTCGGTCAGGATGAAGCGCTTCATCTTCGGGTTCCAACGGCGGGTCTGGTGCCCGAAGTGGACGCCGCTGTCGAGCAGCTGGCGAATTGTTACAACGGCCATGGCCGTGCTCCTTCTTGGCGCGCGCGGCCGCTTTTTGGGGCGCGGCGCGAGCCTTATCTCAGTTGTCATCCGCACCGGTCGGCGCGAAACCTAGTGCCCGAGCGCACCCCCGCACGGCTGAGCGTGACTGGTGGAGGTGGCGACCCTGTATCTTTCGACACACAATGGGCACGCGTAGTCACCCGAATTGCTTCGAGTGCTCCGAGAATTGTAGCACTCTCCTCCTCCGCCCCGACGTACGAAGCAGATAGCCCACCGCCTCCCCGTGGTCAGGTCGTCGGCGCCTCGTTTGTCGCAAAGTTGGCGGATGCGCCGCCTGCTTGCCCTCGCACTCGCCCTGCTTCTCGGCGCCACACCCGGCGGGCCGGTGCCCGCCGGGCAGGTGCTGTTCGGCCCGGTGCCGGCTGGCCCGGTGCTTGCTGGCCCGGTGCTTGCCGGCCCGGTACTTGCCGGCCCGGTACTTGCCGATCGGGTGCCTGCCGACCACGTCGACGCCGCACAGCCAGCTTCGGCATCGGCGGGCGGGTCATGGCTCTGGCCGGTGCCTGCACCGCATCCGCTCGCGCGACCCTTCGTTGCCCCAGTCACCGCCTACACAAGCGGACACCGCGGCATAGACATCAGAACCGTTGCCGAGCAGGTGTTCGCCCCCGCTGCCGGTGTCGTGTCATTCGCAGGGATGGTCGTGGATCGGCCAGTGCTGTCGATTCGGCATGCTGGCGGGGTGGTCTCAAGTTACGAGCCGGTGCAGACTGCGCTTTCTGCCGGCGACGCCGTCGCGTCTGGTGAACTGATCGGCACCCTGCTGCCCGGGCACTGCGTCTCGCTGTGCCTGCACTTCGGAGTTCGGGTCGGCGGCCAGTACGTCTCGCCCCTGCTGTTCCTGGAAGGGATCCCGCCGTCGGTGCTGCTGCCGACCCGGCGCTGATTCAGCTCGCAAACAGGACAAGCAAACACGGGCAAGCAAACAAGGGCAACCAACCAAGGCGAGAAATCATGGCAAGCAATCCGGGCGAGAAATCATGCTCTCGGATGCGCGGTGCGATAGCTCTCCTTGAGTCGCTCAGTCGAAACGTGGGTATAGAGCTGGGTAGTGCCGAGGCTCGCGTGACCGAGCATCTCCTGCACAGCGCGCAGATCCGCGCCCCCGTCAAGCAGGTGAGTGGCCGCCGTGTGCCGGAAGGTGTGCGGGCCGGCGGGCCCCGATCCTGGCACCATAGCCAGGAGCCGAGAGACAAGCCCGTACACGGTTCGGCTCGAGAGCCGACCGCCGCGCGCGCCAACAAAGAACGCGCCGCGCTGCGCCGTAAGCGTCGGCCGAGCGTGTTCCGCATACGCGACGAGGGCATCGCGGGCCGGAACCCCGAACGGCACCACGCGCTCCTTTGACCCCTTGCCGAGCACTCGCACCGTCAGGCGACCGAGGTCGATGTCGCCGAGGTCGAGCCCCGTGAGCTCGCTGACTCGCAGTGCGGAGGCGTAAAGGAGTTCGATGATCGCCAGATCGCGCAGGGCGATCGGGTCGCCGGTATCCGCTCGCGCCCCGAGAGTGCCGAAGATCGCCGTGATGCTGTCGCTGGTGAGCACGCGCGGGAGGTGGTGTTCGGTTTTCGGCGCTTTGAGGCGAGTCGCGGCATCCGCAGCTGTTGCATGGGTGCGCGCGAGCCAGGATGTGAAGCTGCGCGCCGCTGCAGTACGACGCGCAAGGGTTGTCTTGGCGAGCCCATCCTGGGATGCGCGCCACAGCCAGTCGCGTAGCAACTCAAGATCGATATCGTCGAGCCCAGTCGCCCCGCGCGACCGAGCGAACCCCACGAGTTGCAGGAGATCGGAGCGATACGACCGCACAGTGTGCTCGCTGAACCCGCGCTCGGCGCTTAAGTAACCGGTGAATGCGGCGACTGCACTTTCCAGGGCGACGCCCGCATCGACTGCAGCTACTTGCTCCACGATCCAATGCTCCCCCGACTAACGGCCAGCGGCGGGATGCCCGGCTGGCGTTTCGCGGTGGCGCGATGCCCACTGACTTGGCGGGATGCCCGGCTCGAGCCTCGCGGTGCTACGCGTCGCCCGAGCTGGCTACCTCCGCCGAATTGAATGTTGAGTTCTTCGCAGAGAACGTTTCCAACCGCTGTTCCGGGGTCATCGCCTCGATCTGCGCCCACGCATCGGTAGAGAAACCCGAAACTTCGGGAGTGTCACCGATCGGCACTATCGAGTGCACGACCTGATCGTCATAGACGTGCACAACGTTGACAGACTGCCCAAAGTCGACTCCCGAGAGCAGGCGATCTTTAGCGCTCACGTCGAGCGTGTAACAGGTCGCCGACGCGACTGACACGGGGATGCCGGCAAAGGTGCTGTACGTCGAGTAGTGCAGATGCCCGGCAAGAATTCCGCGAACATCTGTTCCGCGTATCACCTCGGCCAGCCGCACCTGGCGCTGGAGCTCAAGCATCCCCATCGCCTCCAGGAGGGGCGTCGGGATGGGCGGGTGATGTACCGCGAGCAGCGTTCCGTGCGGCGCGGGGCTGGCCAGCACATCCGCGAGCCAGTTCAGTTGCTCGTCGGTAACGTCACCGTGGTGGTATCCGGGCACAGTGGTATCGAACGAGATGATGCGCAGGCCGTCGATGTCGTAGACGCGGTCTTGCGGCGCATCTGATTCCTCGTCGAAAAGCAGTCGCGAGTAGTCGGGGCGCTCGTCGTGGTTGCCCATCACCCAGATGACTTTCGCGTTCATGCGCTTGGCAGCCGGCTCCACGATTTCGCGAAGGCGCACGTATGCATCCGGCTCGCCGAGATCGGCGAGGTCGCCCGTGAAGACGATGGCTTGTGGTTTCGCGGTCGAGCGCTCGAGTTGCGCGAGGGCCTGGCCCAGGTGCTCGATCGTGTTGACCTTGCCATAGAGCGGTCGTCCGCCGGCGAGAAGGTGGGTATCGCTGATGTGGGCGATCACGTGAGAGGCGGCCGGGTATTGTCCGAGTTGGATCACCTACCAACACTAAACGTGCGTACTGCCCGCACTGGGCCACTGCGCCACTGGGCCACTGCGCCACTGCGCAGCTGGGCCACTGCACAACTGGGCAGCTGGGCAGCTGGGCAGCTGGGCAGCCAACGGTCAGGGTTGTCGAGTTCGCACCGTTCGCGCTAGTGGGTCGCGCGGCCGCGGGGCGCTTCCGCTGAGCCAGCCCCGCTCAGACTCGTGCACCCGATCGTCGAGCAACAGGCGCGCGAGCACCGACCGCGCGACCGCGACCGACAGCCCAGCCCGGGCTGCGACATCGCCAGCCGACCGGGCCGAACGGGCGCTGAGCGCGTCGAGCACGCGGGTGGCATCGGCACCCAGACGCGCCGTTGCCTCGGGCATAGTTGCCGCGGGCCCGGTTATGCCGGCCACGCCGGATGTGGGCCCGGCACTCGCCGCCTCCGCGGGCACTGGCTCAATCGGTTGCGCGAACGGTGCCAGCTCGGCCATCTCGTCTGGCGAGGTCACGCAGACCGCCGCGAACTCGCGGATGAGCCGGTGGCAGCCCGCGGATGCCGCGCTGGTGACGGGGCCAGGCACCGCACCCAGTGGGCGCCCCAGCGCTGCTGCGTGGCCCGCCGTGTTGAGAGAACCAGAACGCCAACCGGCTTCGAGCACGATCGTTGCCAGGCTAGACGCCGCGATTAACCTGTTGCGCTGTAGGAATCGCCAGCGGGTGGGCGGAATGCCGCACGGCACCTCAGAGACAACCGAACCCGATTCGACTATGCGGCTGAGAAGGGCATCGTGCCCACTCGGGTAGAACCTGTCGACACCGCCGGCCAGGAATGCAATCGTCTGACCCTGGCTGGCAAGGGCCGCCCGGTGGGCCATGCCGTCGATGCCGTAGGCGGCACCGGACACTATCGAATAGCCGCGGTCAACCAGGCCGGCAGACGCCTCCATCGTCACGTGCTCGCCATAGCCCGTGGCCGCTCGAGCACCGACGAGCGCCATCGACCGTGACAGCGAACGAAACGCTTCCTCGGTGCCGCGAGTCCAGAGGGCCAGGGGGGCGTGATCTTCGAGATCGAGAAGTCCAGCGGGCCACGCGTCATCCGAGGGGATGCGCAGGCGGGCGCCAAATCGTGCCGCCTGGCGAAGCGCCAGAAGCGCCGAGCCCGAATCGATTCGCGGTCTCCACCGATCGATCCCCTGTTGTAGTTCCGCCTCGCCTATGCCCGGGCTGTTGCCGAGTTCAGCGAGGAGCTCCGCGGCGGTGAGCCGGTCAACTACCGCCGCGAGCGACCTGACAGCTCCGATCGCCGCCACCACCTGCCCGGCAGTGCGGTCTCCCGGCTCGGCAATGCCCGTCCAGGTTGCCCGGGCGAATCGTTCTTCGATTGCCGCGCGGTCTAGATCATCGCCCGCGACGGCGCGCACCAGGCTCGCCACCTCGGCCTCCTTCAATCCGAACATGCTCAACTCGAGATCGCCCTCCTTAGGTACAGCGCGTTGCCGATGTGGCCCGCGTCGGGTTGGACCGCGCCGTCGAGATCAGCGATGGTCCAGGCCAAACGCAGTACTCGGTCATACCCCCGCATGGTGATGCCGCCACGCTCCAGCGCCCGATCGATCTCGGCGGTGACCGATGGGGCGAGGCGGGCACCGGGCCCGCGCAGCCACGTGCCCGGAACCTGCGAGTTGACGCTCCACGGGGTGTGCGCAAGGCGGGCGGCAGACGCAGCGCGCGCTGCAGCGACGCGCTCGCGAGCGGTGGCCGACGACATCCGCGGCGACTGGCCGGAGACGCGAACTTGCGCAGAGGTGATCCGTTGCACGCGAAACTGGATGTCGATGCGGTCCAGCAGCGGACCGGAGAGGCGCCCAAGGTAGCGCCGCCTCGCCATCGGCGGGCAGGTGCAGTCTGACTCTTTGGCGCCGTACTGCCCACACGGGCACGGGTTAGCAGCGAGCACCAGCTGGAAGCTGCCCGGAAAGTGCGCTATCGCATTGGCGCGATGGATGCTGATGACTCCAGACTCGAGCGGCTGCCGCAGCGCGTCGAGAACGTTGCTCGCGAACTCCGGAGCCTCGTCGAGGAAGAGCACCCCGTGGGCCGCACGCGCTGCGGCACCCGGGCGAATGAGCCCACTTCCACCACCGATGAGTGCCGCGGCCGAAGCGGTGTGGTGGGGATTCTCGAAAGGCGGCCGGGTCGACAGGGTGCCGCCAACGGGGAGACCGGCGAGTGAGCGCACCGACGCGACCTCAAGGGCCGCATCGGGGTCGAGGTCGGGCAGTAGCCCGGGCAATCTGGATGCGAGCATCGTCTTGCCCGCCCCGGGCGGGCCGAGGAAGAAGACGTGGTGTGCCCCCGCCGCCGCGACGATGAGAGCCTCGATCGCGTCGGCATTACCGATCACATCCGCAAGGTCGGACGCATCGTCGTCGACCGTCGCCGCGTCGGCTCGAACTAGTGCGTCTACGGCGACCGGGTCGAAGCGACCGCCGTGCCAAATTGCCGCGTCGCGCAGCGAAGCCACCGCGACGACCCTGATGCCAGGGACGAGCGCCGCTTCATCCGCGCTACCTGTCGGCACCATCACCGTCTCGAACCCGGCGGTACGTGCCGCGAGTACAGCGGGCAGGATGCCGTTGATCGGCCGTAATCGCCCGTCGAGCCCCAGCTCGCCAAGGTGCAGCACCCGCTCGATGGATTCCGCACTCACGCTGCCCGCTGCAGCGAGCGCCGCGAGGGCGATCGCCAGGTCGAAGCCCGACCCGTGTTTGGGCAGTGCAGCGGGTGAAAGGTTGACGGTGATTTTGCGATTGGGCAGCCCGCAACCGGAGTTGGTGGCTGCGGCGCGCACCCGGTCTTTGGCTTCGCCGAGCGCGGTGTCGGGTAGCCCGATAAGAACGAACGCGGGCAGGTTGCTCGAGATGTCGGCTTCAATCTCGACAACGGCGCCAGTGAGGCCCATCAGCGAGATTGCGTAGGTACGGCCCAACGCCATCAGAACACCAGCGCCATCAGAACACCCGCGCCAGGTGCTCGACCTCGAAGTCGCCGAGAGCCGGGGCGATGACTGCCACGGCGTCGATGCGGATCCGGTCGTGGCTACCCGGATGCGCCTCGCACCAGGCAGCGGCCAGCCGTCGCAACCGCGCGAGCTTCGCCGCGGTGATCGCCTCGAAGGGATGCCCGAACGCGACACTCGACCGCGTCTTGACCTCGACGAACACCAGTTCGTCACCGTCGCGGGCGACGAGGTCGATCTCCCCCTGCGCGCAGCGCCAGTTGTGTTCGACTATCGAGAATCCGTGCCCGACGAGATACTCGGCGGCGATCGCTTCACCGCGTCGCCCTAGTGCATCTTTCGCCGCCATGCGCCAAGAGTGGCGGGCAGTCGTCCGCTACGACGGTGAGAGCACTGCGCTGCGGTATTCGCAGACACGAGGCAGGGTGGGGAGGGGAGGACTAGCCGAACATGAAACGGGACTACTCGTCGAGTGCGAGTTCCTTCGGAAGCTCAAGCTCTTTGGCTGACAGCTCTTCGACGTTGACGTCTTTGAACGTGAGCACGCGCACCGACTTCACGAAGCGGTCGGATCTGTACACATCCCAGACCCAGACGTCGGTCATGTTGAGTTCGAAGTAGAAGTCGTGCTCGGTGTCCTGCCGCACGAGTTCTACCTCGTTGGCCAGGTAGAACCGGCGCTCAGTCTCGACGACGTAGCGGAACTGGCTGACGACATCCCGATATTCGCGGTACAGGGCAAGCTCGACCTCGCGGTCGTAGTCTTCGAACTCGTCTTCATCCATGCTGGGTCAAGTCTAGCTCCGCGCGCTGGAGCTATGAGGAGCGCGTCAGCACGCCCGCGCCGAGGGAGCCTGCGACCGAGGGCTCTTCGTTGACCTCGTCAGCGCGCGCATGCAACCACGTGTGCCTGTGCAACTCGCTCGGCCCGAGGGCATCGATTGCGGCGTAGTGATCGGCCGAGCCGTAGCCCTTGTTGCCTTTCCAGCCGTAGCCGGGGAACGCGTCATCCGCATCGATCATGACTCGGTCGCGGTGCACCTTTGCGATTACGGATGCCGCGGCCACCGAAGCGCAATCGCGATCGGCCTTCACCTGGAGCCGCACCCGCGGAGGTTTCGACAGCGCCGGTGACAGCCAGTCGAACGACCCGTCGAGCAGCACGACACTCTCGTGGATCGCGACCCCCGCTTCGTGCAACTGGGTGAGCGCGCGGCGACCAGCAAGCCCCAGCGCAGCCATGATGCCGATGGTATCGACCTCCTGCGAGCTGGCCAGGCCTACTGCCGAGAACAGCGACCAGGATGCCGCGAGCGGTGCGATCTGTTCCCGACGCTTCTCGCTGAGCATCTTCGAGTCACGCAGGCCGTCAGGGTGCGCTCGAACGCCAGCGCCCACCACTGCGAGCCCGACCCCGACCGGGCCCGCGATCGCGCCGCGGCCCACTTCGTCGCAGCCGATCACGAACCGCACACCCTCGCGATGCATCGCACGCTCGACGCGCAGCGTCGGGTCAGAGACGGTCACGCGCGCAGCGTCGGGTCAGCAACGGTCACGCTACTTGGCGGCCTTGTCCACGTCGTGGAACGTGACGGGGTAATTGTCGAGCCAGGTCCAGTGGTTGACGGGCCAACTGATCAGCAGGGCGCGCCCGACGACGTGGTCGATCGGCACGAAGCCGCCGTTGGGGTCGTTGCGGTGATAGGCGGAGTCGGCCGAGTCGTAGCGATTGTCGCCGAGCAACCAGAGCGAATCCTTGGGGACCGTGACCGAGAAATCATCGCGGGTGACCTTTGTTACGCCGTCTGGGAGGTAGATGTATGGCTCCTCGAGCGGCACGCCGTTGACGGTGATCTGGCCGAAGTCGTTGCAGCACACCACCTTGTCGCCAGGCAGGCCGATGACACGCTTGATGAGATGGTCGTTGCTGTCGGGGGCGCTCAGGCCGACAAAGCCCAGGGCAGTATCCACTGCGCCCACGAACCAATTAACCGGCACGGAAACCGTCGGCGAAAGCCATCCGCCCGGATCCTTAAAAACTACGACATCGCCGTGCTGGATCGGCATGAGCTTGGGCTCGAGCTGATTGACGATGATCCGGTCATTGATCTGCAGCGTCTGCTCCATCGAAGACGACGGGATGTAGAACGAACGGATCAGGAAAGTCTTGATAAGGAACGAGATCAGCAACGCCGCAAGGAAAATGAGCAGGATGTCGCGGATGAAAATGCCCCACCCGCGTTTGCGTGTTTTTCGCGGCCGCATGCTTTCGACCGTCGTGTCATGCAATTCGTCGGTCAACTGCGTGGATCTGTCATTTGGGCCCCTGAGTTCGAAGCCAAGCATAAGCGTCAGTGAGCTCGGCGAAAGCTTCGAAACGCCCGAGCAGACCTTCGCCGAGGCGGACTAGAAGTCGCGCTTCTCTTTGATCTTCGCCTTCTTGCCACGCAGGTTGCGCAGGTAGTAAAGCTTGGCGCGACGCACATCACCGCGGGTGACGATTTCGATGTGGTCGATGATTGGGGAGTGCACGGGGAAGGTGCGCTCGACGCCGATCTGGAAACTGATCTTGCGTACTGCGAAGGTCTCGCGGACGCCCTCGCCAGAGCGGCCGATAACGACACCCTGGAAGACCTGGATACGTGAGCGCGTGCCTTCGGTGATGTTCACATGCACTTTGACGTTGTCGCCGGCACGGAAATCGGGGATGTTGTCCTTGAGGGATGCTGCATCGACGCTGTCAAGGATGTGCATTGTTTTTCGCTCTCTGCGCCGCCACAGGTCGGTCGCGATCTTAGAAGAATCAGAAGATGGAAGCGCGCCCGGACTGTCTTATCAACAGCACCGAAACCCCTGCGGCAGAGCCGGAAACGGGCACGAACGATAATTCTCGCATAGATCGGGGGCACCCGGCCACCCGCACAGAAACCGCGGCGCTCAGCCATCTTAAACGTGAGTAGCGCTATCGTCTTTAACACCCCCTACTGTTCCGGAGATTGACCATGACTGATCTATACCTGCCTGCGGCGCTCGCCGTTCGAAACGAGCCAGTGCAGCGGCGCAGTGTCGACCGGATCACAAACCTGCTCGATGCCGCCGCCGACCTCATCGACGAACACGGCATCGACGGCTTGACAACCAGCGACGTGGCAACGCGGTCGGGATCCTCGGTAGGTGTGGTCTATCGATACTTCCCGAACATCCAGTCATTGCTGCGCGCGCTCGCGCTGCGCAATATGCAGAAGTTCACCGCTAGCGTCTTCGGTGGGCCAGCCGAAGATCGCAGCGACTGGATGGCGGCGATGAACTCAGCTATCGACGTCTACGCAGAGCTGATGCGCCTCGAACCCGGCTTCCGCGCCCTCGGCTTCGGCGACGTCATCGATAAGCGGTTTGTGCAGCCGGAGATGAGCAACAACTCGGTACTCGCCCGCGAATTCTTCGAGTTGTTCACCACGAAGTACGGGCTCGTTGCGTCGGATGACCTGTCGATCGACCTCGAAATTGTCGTTGAAATCGCCGACTCGCTGCTGCACCGCGCGTTCCTCTTCGACAAGGCCGGCGACGAGCGGTATATCTCCAAGCTGCGCGGCATCGTTCACGACTACATGGGGCGCCACGAGGGCCCCGCGTCGCGCTAAACCCCGTTCTGATAGACCCCGTTTCGATAGACCCCGTTTCGATAGACCCCGTTGCGATAGACAGAGACTGCACAATTTCG
>JBDUDZ010000040.1:0-12955 GCA_040002635.1 Rhodoglobus sp. | reverse complement strand
TGCGTCAGGAGCAGCAAGACTGCGCCCTCATCGTGATGGGCCACACCCGCAGCACCGAGGTTGAGCGGCTCGTGGAGATCGGCTGGCTCCGGTCGCTGTCACCGGAGCGCCGGGTGCTGCCGAAGGTGGTGCCTACGCAGCAGCAGGAAGGTGGGGATCGGCTCGCAGCGCAGGCTCGCATTCCGTCATCTGCGTGGAACACAGCGCGTAAGGCACTGGAGTCAGGTCCCGTGCTCGTGCAAGTCGCCCGACCGGGCTATGCGCCGCGTCTGGCGTGTGCCGATTGTGGCCAGAGCGCTCGGTGCCAACGCTGCGAGGGGCCGCTCGCCCAGAAGTCCGCTCGCTCTGTGCCGGCGTGTTTATGGTGTGGTGCCCTCGCGGTCAACTGGCGGTGCTCGAACTGTGAGGGTGAGAAGTTGCGTCTGGTTGGCGCGGGAGCGACCCGAACTGCGGAGGATCTGGGTCGCGCGTTTCCCGGCATTCGGGTGATCATCGCGGATGGCGAGCACCCAATCCTTTCCGTTGGTCCGCAACCTGCGCTGGTGATTGCCACGCGCGGCGCCGAGCCGGTGGCGGCCGGTGGCTACCGGGCGGTCTTACTGCTTGACGGAGAACGTATGGTCGCCCGCGAGAGCCTGCGAGTGGGTGAAGACTGCCTGCGCTGGTGGTCAAACGCGGTCGCGCTGGCGGCTGGCGGAGCCACGACGATGCTCGTCGGTGTTGGGGGAGCCCTGGCATCCGCTCTCGTCACGTGGCGGCACGCCGACTACGCGCGCGCCGAACTCGCCGACCGCAGACGACTGCGCTTCCCGCCCGCGGTGCGGGTAGCTACGCTGACCGGACCGCTCGAGGCGGTTTCGAAGGCGATCGCGGATGTGGTGATCGATCCGGTCGACGTGCTCGGCCCGGTAGATCTGGGCGAGGGTGCTGTGCGAACAATCCTGCGTTTCGACTACGCGGCTGGCGCAGATGTCGCTGCTCACCTGCGCGCCGAGGTGATTCGGGCCGCCGCCAGCCGCCGCCGACCACCCGCAGCCAAGGGCGCGCGCGTGCCGCCGCGGCCAAACCTCAGGGTGCGGCTCGACGACGTGGAACCCTTCCTCGAGACATAACCGGGTCGCCGGTTCTGTGAGACTGTCCTGATGACCTCCCTGCGCCTCGTGTTCGCCGGCAGCCCGGCTGCGGCGGTGCCGAGCCTGCGAGCCCTGGTGTCGAGTCGCCACATTCTCGCGTCGGTAATTACGCGGGCGGACGCGCCGCAGGGTCGCCGAGGAGCGCTCACTGCCACCCCGGTTGCGTCAGTTGCTGATGAGTTGGGATTGCCTGTCATCAAGACAAACCGGCTCGTCGGCGAGGCTACCGAGACCGTCGAAGGGCTTGCGCCGGATCTCGGGGTGATCGTCGCCTACGGCGGACTGGTGCGCGAACCTTTGCTATCTGCTCCGCGGCTGGGTTGGATCAACCTGCATTTCTCACTCTTGCCACGCTGGCGGGGCGCCGCTCCGGTGCAGCGGGCCATCATGGCAGGGGATGCCCTCACCGGGGCCACTGTCTTCCAACTGGTGCCCGAACTCGACGCCGGCGCGATCTTTGGGCGCACGACGCAAGCGATCGGCAAGCACCAGACGGCGGGCAGCCTGTTGGCGTCGCTCTCCGATTCCGGAGCCGACCTCCTCGTACGCGTCGTCGATGCCCTCGCCGATGGCACGGCGCGCGCCGAAGCGCAGGTGGGCGACGTCACGCTAGCGCCCAAACTGACAGTCGCCGATGGCGAAGTTGACTGGCAGGCAGCGGGCGAGTCGATAGATCACGCTATTCGCGGGGTCACTCCTGAGCCGGGTGCCTCGACGTTTGTTGACGGCATTCGAGTAAAGATCATCGAGGCAGCACTGGCGCGGGATGTGGCGGTTCTTACTCCTGGTCTTGTCCAATTCGCTGGCAAGGCAGTGGTAATTGGCACCGGAACAGTACCCATAGAACTGCTGCGCGTGCAGCCAGCCGGTCGCACCGCGATGGATGCCGCATCGTGGTTGCGCGGTCGCCCATTGGGCGAGACACGGGCAGACATAAGGCAGGCGCTGTGAGCCAACCACAACCCGCCCGGCGCATCGCACTCGACGTCATCATGGCTGTGCGCGACTCCGACGCCTACGCCAACCTGCTGCTGCCGGTGCGCCTCGGGCGCGCGAAGCTCAGCCCCGAGGACGCCGGGCTCGCCACCGAACTCACCTACGGCACGCTACGCATGCAGGGGTACTACGACGGGGTGATCGCCCTGGCGGCTGGGCGCGATGTGGCCCAGATCGACCCGCCCGTGCTCGACGTGCTGCGCTTGGCCTGCCACCAACTTCTGTCGATGCGCGTGGCGCAGCACGCGGCAGTCGACGAATCAGTAGAGCTGGCGAAGACGGTGGGGTCGCGCTCCGCCGTGGGCTTCGTCAACGGGGTGCTGCGCACCATCACTCGCACCGATGCGGCGACCTGGCGCGAGCGGGTGCTCGCCGAGGCCTCGACTGGCGAGGAGCGGCTCGCGCTGGAGTACTCGCATCCACTCTGGGTGGTCCGCGCCTTCCGGCAGGTGCTCACTGCTGAAGGGCGCGAGGGCGAACTCGAGGCGCTGCTCGCAGCAGACAACGCGGCACCCAGGGTCTCCGTCACCGCGCTTCCCGGCGAGTCGACAGTTGGAGAACTTGATGCCTACCTTGCCGAGTTTTCGCCACTCGGTGCTGTGCTCGACAGCGGTGACCCGCTGCAGCTGCGCGCGGTGCGCGAGGGCCGTGCGCGCGTGCAAGATGAGGGTTCGCAGCTCGCCGCGCTCGCACTCAGCCGCGCGCGGCCGATAGTGCAGGGCGAGCGCTGGCTCGACCTGTGCGCCGGCCCCGGCGGCAAGGCCGCGCTGCTCGCGGCGGAGGCCGTGCAGGGCGGTGCCACACTGGTCGCCAACGAGCTCATCCCCGCACGAGCTGAGCTCGTGCGCAAAGCCCTGGCGGTCTTTGAGGCGCCGCCCGAGGTGTGGGAACTCGACGGGGTCGACGTCGGTGAGCAGTTTCCTGGGTTCTTCGACCGCATCTTGCTGGATGCCCCCTGCACCGGCCTCGGCGCCCTGCGACGTCGCCCGGAGGCACGCTGGCGCAAACAGCCCAGTGACGTCGCGGGGCTCGGAACATTGCAGTCCAAACTCCTGGCGTCGGCCCTCGCCGCGCTCAAACCCGGGGGAGTGCTGGCCTATGTCACCTGCTCACCGCATGCAGCCGAAACCAAGTCGATAGTGGCATCCGTGCTCCGCAAGACCGAGGGCGTCGAACGCATCGACACGCCCGCCGTGCTGCAGTCGATTGCTAAACAGCGCCTCGACCTGCCGGAGGCGAGCCACGCGCAACTCTGGCCGCACCGACATGGCACCGACGCGATGTTTATCCAGTTGTTGGCTAAGGCATAGCCGGCCGGTGGCTCGGTAGGCTCGAATCATGGTCCGTATCAACCCGAGTATTCTCGCCGCTGATTTCGCGAACCTCGAGTCGGAGATCGCCCGAATCCACACTGCCGATTTCGTCCACGTCGACGTCATGGATAACCACTTCGTGCCGAATTTGACATTCGGATTGCAGATGGTCGAGCGGTTGCAGGAAGTGTCAGCGATTCCGCTTGACGTACACCTGATGATCACCGATGTCGACCGGTGGGCTCCCGAGTATGCGAAGACCGGCGCGTATTCCGTGACTTTCCACGCGGAGGCGACCGAGCATCCCGTCGAACTTGCGCGAACAATACGCGCACTCGGCGCACGAGTCGGAATCGCGCTCAAGCCGGCAACAGAACCGGAGCCCTACCTGGAGTACCTATCCGAGTTTGACCAGGTGCTCGTCATGACTGTTGAGCCCGGGTTCGGCGGCCAGGGCTTCATGGAATCGATGATGCCGAAGCTGGGCCGCCTGCGTGAGGCGGTCACCGCGGCAGGCACGGATGTCTGGCTGCAGGTCGATGGTGGCATCGACGAACGCACGATTACGATCGCCCGCGAGGCCGGAGCCGACACCTTCGTCGCGGGATCAGCGGTGTTCCGCGCGCGCGATCCTGCGGCGCAGATTGAGGTGCTTCGTCAGGGTGCGACCGACCACGCCCACTAACTCGCAAAGCCGGCATGCACGGTCTCGGGCGTCGAGAGATGGCACGATAGGTGCATGACAGATTCGCCGAAGACCAAGCCCGAAGTCGAGTTCTACGAAGGGCCGGAGCCCACTGAGCTCGTGATCATCGATCTCGAGGAGGGGACAGGAGCGGAAGCCAAGCCCGGCGACACAGTCGACGTGCACTACCTCGGAGTCGACTTCGAGTCCGGCGAGGAGTTCGACTCCTCATGGGGTCGCGGCCAGTCGGTGAACTTCCCGCTAACCAGCCTGATCAAGGCCTGGCAGGAGGGCATCCCCGGCATGAAGGTCGGCGGCCGTCGCCAGCTGATCGCCCCGCCGCACCTGGCCTACGGCCCCGTGGGTGGCGGGCACCGGCTCTCCGGCCGCACCCTGACCTTCGTGATCGACCTGCTCGGCGTCAAGTAGCCTTATGCCGTGAAGACCTTCGACGAGCTATTCGCTGAGTTGAGCGAGAAGTCGGTGTCGCGCCCTGAGGGTTCCGGCACCGTCGCTCAGCTTGACGCTGGCGTGCACGCGATCGGCAAGAAGATCGTCGAGGAGGCCGCCGAGGTGTGGATGGCCGCGGAGTACCAGAGCGATGAAGAACTCTCCGAGGAGATTTCCCAGTTGGTCTACCACCTCCAGGTGCTCATGGTCTCGAAGGGTCTCACTCCAGCGGATATCTGGCGACATCTCTGAGCTCGCCCACCTATCCGCGAACACAGACCTGAAGGCCCATCATGCTGAGAATTGCCGTCCCTAACAAGGGCTCGCTGAGTGACATCGCTGCGGAAATGCTTGTTGAAGCCGGGTACCTCGGCCGACGAGACCCCCGCGCACTGAGCGCGCCCGACTCGCGCAACGATGTCGAGTTCTTTTACCTGCGCCCGCGTGACATCGCCACCTACGTCGGATCGGGGGCACTCGATGTTGGGATAACCGGTCGTGACCTCCTGCTCGACTCGCGCAGCCCAGCACAGGAGATCGCGAGCCTCGATTTCGGCGAGTCCACTTTCCGGTTTGCCGCGGCACCGGGCGCCTATTCGAGCCTCGGAGATCTCGCGGGCGCCCGCGTCGCGACGAGCTATCCGGCACTTGTGGGCGACTTCCTCGCCAGGGCCGGGGTACAGGTCACAATTGTGAGCCTCGACGGCGCGGTGGAATCGGCGGTCAAACTCGGCGTCGCTGACGCCGTGGCCGACGTGGTGTCGACGGGCTCAACGCTGCGGGCGCAGGGTTTGGAGATCTTCGGCCCGGTAATCCTCGATTCGACGGCCGTGCTGATCAGCGCCAGGCCCGACGTGCCGGGCATCACCACCCTGCAACGCCGGCTGCGGGGTGTGCTTGTAGCGCGCCAGTATGTGCTGATCGACTACGACGTTCCGGTGACTCTTCTGGATGCCGCGACGAAGATCACCCCGGGCATCGAAAGCCCTACCATCTCGCCGTTGCACGACCCCGAGTGGAAAGCTGTCCGGGCCATGGTCCCGCGGGCGGATACAAATCACGTTATGGATGAGCTCTACGAGCTTGGCGCCCGCGCGATCCTGGTCAGTTCGATCAGCGCTGCGCGGCTGTGATGGCACTCGCAGGATCCCCGGTGACACTGTGACTCTCGCGGTGCGGGTCATCCCGTGCCTCGACGTGGCGGCTGGCCGTGTGGTGAAGGGCATCAACTTTCTGAACCTGCGTGACGCGGGCGACCCGGTGGAGCTTGCCCGCAAATATTACGAGCAGGGCGCCGACGAGATTACCTTCCTCGACGTGACAGCAACAGTCGACGGGCGCGCGACGATGTATGACGTCGTGCGGGCGACCGCAGAGCAGGTGTTCATCCCGCTGACGGTAGGCGGCGGGGTGCGTTCGGCCGAGGATGTCGCGAAGCTCCAGGGCCACGGAGCAGACAAGGTCGGCGTCAACAGCGCCGCGATCGCTCGCCCTGCGCTACTTGGCGAGATCGCGGATCGGTTTGGAGCGCAGGCACTAGTGCTCTCGCTCGACGTCAAGCGGCGCGACGGCAGGTTCATCATGACAACCCACGGGGGGCGAACCGAGACAGATCTCGATGCTCTCGACTGGGCGCGTGAGGCGATCGAGCGCGGGGCCGGCGAACTGCTCGTCAACTCGATTGATGCCGATGGCACAAAAGAGGGTTTCGACCTCGAACTCATCGCGGCGATGCGTGAACTGTCGAGTGTCCCTGTCATCGCCAGTGGGGGCGCCGGTGCCGTCGGCGACTTCGCGCCGGCGATCGCTGCGGGCGCGGATGCCGTGCTTGCGGCATCCGTGTTCCACAATGGAGAACTCACCGTCAGCGACGTGAAGCGCGCGCTAGACAAAGCAGGAGTGGTGACGAGATGAACACGACCGAAGCCGACGTCGTGGTGGCACGGGCCACCTTCGCGGCAGACGGGCTCATGCCCGCGATCATCCAGGAGTCGGGCACCAAGGATGTGTTAATGCTCGGTTACATGAACGCCGAGGCACTGCGTCGAACCCTCACCGAGGGCCGCGTCACGTTCTGGAGCCGCAGCCGACAAGAGTTTTGGCGCAAGGGTGATACCAGCGGGCATACGCAGCACGTGCGGGCCGCCGCGCTCGACTGTGACGGCGACACAGTTCTTGTGACAGTTGACCAGCATGGTCCCGCCTGTCACACCGGTGCACACGCCTGCTTCGACGTCGATCCACTCAGCCCGTTCGTGGGAGATCCTGATGCATAACTCCACAACGCCAGCCGATTTCACCGCACGTCTTGAGGCTGGCCACAAAGTTGTTCCGGTCATCCGCGAGATTTTCGCCGACGGCGAGACGCCCGTGGGAATCTACCGCAAGCTCGCGTTGGGCAAGCCGGGAACGTTCCTGTTGGAGTCCGCTGAACAGGGCGGCATATGGTCGCGTTTTTCGTTCGTGGGAGTTTCGAGTTTCGGGGTGTTGACACAGGACGGCGAGAAGACTGCCTGGCTCGACTACGGGCTGCCGGTCGAGCGTGCTCTTGGCGAACATCCGGTGGGGCCGCTCGAAGCGCTTGGACATCTATATGCCAGATGGAGCACGCCACACGTCCCTGGTCATCCACCGCTTACCGGCGGGCTCGTGGGCTTCATCGGTTGGGAGGCAATCCGCCAGATCGAGAATCTGTCTGAGGTGCCGCCTGCCGACTTCAGCGTGCCCGGCCAGGCGCTCAGTTTCGTGTCGGAGCTTGTCGTGCTCGATCATCGGTTTGGCACAGTGCAGCTCATCGTGGCGGCTCTCAACGATGGTGAGCTCGAGCGCGACGTGCTCTGGGGTGACGCGCAGCGACGACTTGATGCGATGCAGGCGGCACTGGCCCAGCCGAGCGAAGCGTGGCTCGCAGAAGTCGACCTCTCAATCGTGCCCACCCCGATCCCACGATCGACTCCAGACGAGTACGCCGCCTCAATCGAGCGGTCCAAGCAATACATTCGCGACGGCGACGTGTTCCAAGTGGTGATCTCGCAGCGTTTCGATCACGAGATCACTGCGGATCCGATCGACGTCTACCGGGTGCTGCGCACCCTCAATCCCTCTCCGTACATGTACCTGCTCTCCCTGGTTGACGTCGCCGGGGAGCCCTATTCGATCGTCGGCTCGAGCCCGGAGGCGCTCGTGAAGGTGTCCGAACGGCGCGTGTACATGCATCCGATCGCTGGCTCGCGCCCGCGCGGCGAGACTCCGGAGGCCGACCTCGACCTCGGTACCGAGCTGCTTGCCGACGCCAAAGAGCAGGCCGAACACCTCATGCTCGTCGACCTCGCCCGCAACGACTTACTGAAGGTCTGTGTGCCGGGCACTGTCGAGGTGACCGAATTCATGCAGGTCGAGCGGTTCAGCCACATCATGCATCTCGTCTCCTCGGTCGAGGGCGACCTAAACCCCGATGCGAGTTCGGTGGATGTTTTCCGCGCCACGTTCCCCGCCGGCACCCTGTCTGGCGCACCGAAGCCGCGGGCACTCGAGATCATCGACGAGCTGGAGCCCGCGCAGCGCGGTGTTTACGGTGGAGTCGTCGGCTACTTCGACTTCGCCGGCGATGCCGACCTGGCGATTGCGATCCGCACGACAACGATCGTCGGCGGCCTCGCCAGGGTGCAGGCCGGAGCCGGTCTTGTTGCTGACTCCGATCCGGCAACCGAGCACCTGGAATCGCAGAATAAGGCCGCTGCACCGTTGCGTGCCATTGCCGTAGCGAACGCGATGCGTCGAGTCTGATGGACGTTCGTCGTGTCAAACTGCTGGCAATCGTGGCGGCGGTCGCCTTCGGTGGGCTCACCCTGATCGCCTGGACCCAGCAGTGGTTCACCCTCACGCTGACCAGCGGTCAGGTTCTCACCGTTGCCGGCCAGATTGCGGCTCCCGCGCTCTCAGCTCTCGGGCTCGCATCGCTGGCACTTGCTGCGGCCCTGGCGATTGCCGGAGCAGTCTTACGCCACGTGCTGGGGGCTCTCGAAGTGGCAATTGGGGGGCTCGCGGTATCGTCGGCGGTTGCGGCAGTGTTCAGCCCCGTTTCGGCCTCTACCGCCGCGGTGACGGCTGCGGTGGGCGAGAGCGGCGCCACAGCGGTGGCTGCCCTCGTGAGCTCCGTATCGGTCGGCATGTGGCCCTACCTCGCCGTCGTCCTCGGCGTACTTTCCGCGCTCGTCGGGGTCGTGGTGCTCGCCACTGCGCGACGCTGGCCCAATCCCACTCGCAGGTATGAGACAGCCTCCGGCGAGACCTCGGCGCAGACCGAAGCTGACACGACTGTCAGTTCGTGGGATGCATTGAGCGAGGGTCGCGATCCGACGTGACGCGGTCCGTTAGAATTCGTCTCAAGAAAACGAGAATTGGAGCACGATGAGCATGTCCGACCCCGGCCACGGTAATTCGCCGGCAGCATGGACCGCCGTCATCATCATGGTGGTTGCCTTCGCGATCGGCACCCTAGCCTTTTGGTTTGATGTGGCCTGGCTTGTCTGGGCGTCAGCAGGTCTGCTCGTCGTCGGTGTAATCGTCGGTGCTGTGCTCGCCAAGCTGGGCTACGGGGTCGGCGGCGACAAGCTGACGCCCAAGGCGCATCACTAGGTGCTGGCCGATCTGGTTGCCGGGGCGCTAAGCGATGCCTCGGATCGTCGCGCTGCGCGCTCTCTCGCCGTTGTTGAGGCAGCCGCAGCGGAACGCAGTCGACCGCTCGACGTTCTGACGTCGCTCGCCCCGCGTGAGCGAGTGCACATCATCGCCGAAATCAAGCGTGCGAGCCCGTCACGAGGTGCTCTTGCCGACATTGTTGACCCGGCAGCTCTGGCAGCGTCATACGAATTGGGTGGAGCGAGCGCCATTAGCGTGCTGACCGAGGGCCGCCGCTTCGGCGGCTCGCTTGCCGACCTGGAGGCGGTGCGTGCCGCCGCCACCGTGCCCGTACTGCGCAAAGACTTCATCGCTGACCCGTATCAGGTGCTGGAGGCCCGCGCGGCGGGAGCCGACCTCGTGCTGCTCATCGTCGCCGCCCTCGACCAGCCGGTGCTCGTCGAACTGCATGCCCTCATCCGCGAACTCGGCATGACGGCGCTCGTCGAGACCCACTCAGCCGACGAGGTGTCGCGAGCTCTCGACCTCGGTGCCGAGCTCGTCGGCGTCAACGCCCGCGATCTTTCCACTTTTGAGCTGGACCAAGACCTGTTCGGTCGACTCGCCGACCGAATCCCGAGCGGTGTCATTCGCGTGGCTGAGTCAGCCGTGACAAGTCCATCCGACGTCGCGCACTATCGGGCTGCCGGAGCCGATGTCGTGCTCGTGGGTGAGGCGCTCGTTACCGGGGCAGACCCCGTCACCTCGATTCGCGAATTTCTGGCCGCCTCATGAGGGCCCCGAGCCTGGCAGGAGCCACCCGATGACCGCCCTCCGCGACGAACTCGGCCCGTACTTCGGCGAGTACGGCGGACGGTACGTGCCCGAATCCCTCATCGCCGCACTCGACGAGCTGGATGCGGCATACACCGCCGCCAAGACTGACCCCGCATTCCAGGCCGAGCTGGCCCACCTGCACGCCACCTACACGGGGCGCCCGAGCATCATCACCGAGGTGCCGCGTTTCGCCGAGCATGCCGGGGGAGCCCGCGTCATCCTCAAGCGTGAAGACCTCAACCACACCGGTTCGCACAAAATCAATAACGTGCTCGGCCAGGCACTGCTCGCCAAGCGGCTCGGAAAGACCCGGCTGATTGCTGAGACTGGTGCAGGCCAGCATGGCGTCGCCACTGCGACGGCGGCGGCACTGTTTGGCATGGAGTGCGTGGTCTACATGGGCGAGGTCGACACCGTGCGCCAGGCGCTCAACGTCGCACGCATGCGCCTGCTCGGTGCCACAGTCATACCGGTTACCGCCGGTTCACGCACGCTCAAAGACGCAATCAACGAGGCACTGCGTGATTGGGTGGCCAACGTCGGCAACACCCACTATCTGCTCGGCACCGTGGCCGGGCCGCATCCGTTCCCCGTGATGGTGCGCGATTTTCACAAGATCATTGGCGAGGAGGCTCGCCAGCAGGTGCTTGATCTCACCGGGCGACTGCCGGATGCCGTGACGGCCTGCGTCGGCGGTGGCAGCAATGCCATGGGCATCTTCCACGCATTCCTCGACGACCCGGAGGTGGCGCTCTACGGCTACGAGGCGGCGGGCGAAGGGCACCTCACCGAGCGGCACGCGGCGACAATCACCCGTGGTCGCCCCGGAGTGTTGCATGGAGCGCGCTCATACATGCTGCAGGACGGTGATGGGCAGACCATCGAGTCGCACTCCATTTCGGCAGGTCTCGACTACCCGGGTGTTGGCCCCGAGCACGCGTGGCTCAACGACATCGGCCGTGCCAGTTACCTGCCGATAACCGACGACGAGGCGATGCAGGCGCTTCGCTTGTTGAGCCTGACCGAAGGCATCATCCCCGCGATCGAGTCTGCGCACGCGCTGGCCGGCACCATCAAGCTGGGCAAGGAGCTCGGGCCGGAGGCGGTTATTCTCGTGAACCTGAGCGGGCGCGGTGACAAAGACATGGAGACCGCGGGCAAGTATTTCGACATCCTGGATGCCGAGGCACTTGCTGCCGAAGATCTCGCACCAGTCGACACTGCCGCACTCGAGGGCGACGCGTGAGCGCCGTTGAGGCAGCCATTGCTGCGCGCAAGGCAGCGGGATCCGGCGCGCTTGTCGGCTATCTGCCGGTCGGCTTTCCAGACTTCACCACGAGCGTCGATGCTGCCGTCGCACTCGTCGAAAACGGTGTGGATGTGCTCGAGCTCGGGCTGCCATACTCCGACCCGGTCATGGACGGCACCGTCATCCAGAAGGCGACCCAGGCGGCCCTCGCAAACGGCTTCAAGCTCGCCCACGGATTCGACGCCGTTGCGGCGATAACCGCTCGGGTGAGCGCACCAGTGCTCGTTATGACCTACTGGAATCCAGTACTGCAATACGGCGTCGACAAGTTTGCCGACGACCTGTTCTCCGCAGGGGGCGCAGGGCTCATCACGCCCGACTTGGTGCCGGACGAGGCCGGTCTCTGGCTCGACGCCTCCGACCGCAACGATCTCGACAGGGTGTTCCTCGCTGCCCCGTCGTCAACGGATGCCCGGCTCAGGCAGGCCGTCGAGACGAGCCGTGGGTTCGTGTACGCCGTCTCCACCATGGGTATCACTGGCGCACGCAGCGACGTGGATACCGCGGCTCGCGGCCTTGTCGCCCGCTTGCGGAATGCCGGCGCTACGAGCACCTGCGTAGGTCTGGGCATCTCGACAGCCGAACAAGTCACCGAGGTGCTTGGCTATGCCGACGGAGCCATTGTGGGCTCTGCGCTGGTCACCGCGCTAGCGGAGGGCGGGGTGTCTGCAGTGGCGCGCGCGGCTGCTGCACTGGCCGCCGGTACTAGACTCACCACGTCTTAAACAGGCCGTAACCAGAAAGGTGCCAGGGTTGTCGCTCCCGCTCAGCATCCCCAGTCCTCCGCCGGATTGGCAGACTCCGCTCACGATTCCGATCGGGCAGTGGCTGCACGGCATCATTGCCGCGATACCGGCAAACCAAGTGATCGAGATCCACACCTACGCTCTGTGCATCCTCCTGGGCATCATCCTTGCGACGATCTGGGTGAATCAGCGGCTCAAGGCTCGCGGCACCGAGTCGGGAGTCGTGCTCGATGTAATCATCTGGGCAGTTCCGCTTGGACTGGTTGGCGCGCGGGCGTACCACGTGCTGACCCACTATGGCGACTATTTTTACCCCGGCGCCGAACCCTTCACTCTTTCGCACCCCGGTAACGTCTGGGCGATTTGGGAGGGCGGCAATGCGATCTTCGGTGCCCTCATCGGTGGCGCTATCGGAGCCTGGATTGGGTGCCGACTTGCCGGGCTTCGATTCTGGACATTCGCTGACGCGTTGGCGCCCGCGATACTTCTCGCGCAGGCTCTTGGCCGCCTCGGCAACTACTTCAACCACGAACTCTTTGGGCAGCCCACCGATCTTCCCTGGGGTCTCCAAATCGAATCGACAAATCCGGCTTTTCCGGTGGGATTGCCTGCCGGAACGCTGTTCCACCCCACGTTCCTCTACGAAATGATCTGGAACGTGGTCGGGATCGTGTTCCTGCTCACGATGGAGCGCAAGTACAACCTGGTGCGGCGCACGATCGCGGGCGTTACCGCGCTGGTTCCCACCGGCGGCCCGATCCGTCTGCAGTGGGGCAAAGTCTGGGCGCTCTACATGATCTGGTACGGCGTGGGCCGCGCCTGGTTCGAAAGCATCCGGGTCGACCCGAGCGACGTCTACTTCGGCA
>JBDUDZ010000039.1:0-13102 GCA_040002635.1 Rhodoglobus sp. | reverse complement strand
CATCGGCATGAACGCCTCGCCCATCACCGGGCGGCAGATCGTCAACGGCATCATGCTGTTCGTCGGCATCCGGATGCTCGTGACGACCGGCATCTACTTCGCCGTCATGGTGCTCTTCGGCGCTGTCCACTCACCGTGGGCGGCGCTCACCATTCCGGCTGGCATGCTCGCCGGTTTCGCATTCAGCCCGGTCGCTGCGTACGCCGCCACGATCCAGGAAGACCGCGGCCAGTTCGCGATAGTTCAGCGGCTGATCATCGTGCCCCTCACCCTGTTCAGCGGCACAGTGTTCCCGCTCACGCAATTGCCGATCTACCTCCAGTGGATCGGCTGGCTATCGCCCCTGTGGCATGCCAGCGAACTCGGCAGGCAGTTTGTGTACGGCCCGACCGAACCGATCTGGCTCACCATTGGCCACGTCGTCTACCTGGTCGCGCTGGGCACGCTCGGGTGGCAGCTCTGCGTACGCAACGTGACTAAGCGGCTGAACAAGTGAGCGTCGACACCGAGACCCAGACGTCCGTCGGAAGTGCCGGCGTGCGCGCTCTCTATGCCGGCAATGCCCGCGCGGTGGTCGCCCGGGGCCTGCTCGCCACCCGCAGCACGAACTGGATTATCGTGCTCACCGGAGTCTTCGAACCCGTCTTCTACCTGCTGGCACTGGGTATCGGCCTTGGCAGCTACATCGGCGCCGTGCAAGATTCCAACGGCAACGCCATACCGTACGCCGCCTATATCGCTCCCGCGCTGCTTGCTGTTTCGGCCATGAACGGGGCGATCTACGACTCCACCTGGAACGTCTTCTTCAAGATGCACTTCGGCAAGCTTTACCAGGGGATGCTGGCGACGAGCCTCGGACCACTGGATGTCGCACTCGGCGAGATCTCGCTCGCGCTGCTGCGCGGCGGGGCATACGGCACCGCGTTCCTGCTCGTGATGCAGGCGCTCGGGCTCAACCTGGCCTGGACGGCGATCCTGGCGCTGCCCGCCATCCTGCTCATCGCATTCGGATTTGCCAGTCTGGGCATGGGAATCACGAGCTACCTGAAGTCGTTCCAGCAGATGGACTGGATCCAGTTCGTGATGCTGCCGATGTTCCTGTTCTCGGCAACGTTCTACCCGATCAGCGTGTACCCGACCCCCATCCAGTGGGTGGTCGAGGCGTTACCGCTGTGGCACGGTGTCGAACTCGTGCGTGGGCTCACGACCGGCGCGCTGAACCCGGCAATGCTCGTGCACCTGCTGTATTTCGTGCTGATGATCGCGGTGGGGTTGGTGTTCACCACCCGGCGGCTGCGGGCGTTGTTCTTGGATTGACCGTCGGTCGCAGGCGGCCTCGGCGCTGGCGCCGCGGAATCGCTGGCGCGATTCTCATAGCTTCAGCGCGCTATTTGACCGACTTGATCGGGATGACTGCCAGGCCGCCGAGCCCTGCGCAGATCGCTGCAGCCACAAAAAGACCGGCGAAGCCGCCAAGCGCGGCAACAATGAGCGCCCCGACCAGCGGGGCAATTGCCTGCGGGACGGTCGAGGCGATGTTCATGATCCCCAGGTCTTTGCCGCGGCTGTGGGAGCTCGGAAGCACCTGGGTGGCAAGCGCCTGATCGATTGACATGTAGCAGCCGTACCCGAGACCCAGGAGGCCGGCCGCGACGAACGCGACGTTGAAGTCTGGCACGAAGGCCAGCAGCAGCGCGGCGATTCCTTGCAGGTAGGCCGCAATGTAGACGAAGACCTTGCGCCGTCCGATCCTGTCGCTGAGCCTTCCGAAGATGATGGCCGCCGCGATGAAGAAGACAAGGTAGACGCTGGTCAGCAGGAGCAGGTCATCCTGAGACGAAATGCCACGGTGAAGGCCGAACATGAGGAAGTAGAGCAGCTGGGTGGTTCCGAATGCGTTGCCAAGGTTCACCAGGATTCGGCCTAGCAGCGTCCAACCGAAGTCGGGGAACTTGACCGGGTTGATCCAAAAACCTTTGATGAGGACGCCGAGCTTGAAGGGCGCCCGCAGCACCTTGGGCAGTCTCTCATCGGGCACGAAGATGATGAAGGGCAGCACGAGCACGACAAGTAGCACCGCGACAATCGTGTAACCGAGGAAGGCTCCGAGGGCGAGAGCCAAGACCAGGGCCAGCCCCAGCACCGTGCCGATCGCCTGAGGTGCCGACACCCAGGCCGAAACGAAACCGCGTTGGCCGACCGGCACCTGGTCAGAGATCACTGCGGTAATCGCCGCAGAGACAATGCAGAATCCGATGATGGCGAGCGACCAAAAGATGCCGACCCCGACGAGGGTTGTCTGCAGGCCGAGGAGGATGAGCGCGGCCGCGAAGACCAGGGTGCCCACCAGCATCCATGGCCGGCGACGGCCCATCCGAGAGGTGGTTCGGTCGGAGAGCGCCCCGGTGAGCGGGTACGTGATGAGCGCACACAGCCCGGCGATCCCCGAGATGATCCCGAACGCCACGACGCTCTGGATCCATTCGGTTGAGGTGAGTGTCACAGCCTGGCCGGTGGTGGCAATCCGGATCTTGTCGATCTGATTGGGCAGGAGGAGCTGGATGGGGGTGAGCTGTGCCATCCAGATGCCCAGCCAGGCGGTAGCGAACAACGCAATCCAGCGGCCCGGCACCTTCCGTTTCGGCTCGGCGAACAGGGTGAAGGAGGAGGGCTGGGCTGGGTTGGTCACGAGTGACAGATTACTTGGTGGAAAGGCCTGCGCCGAGGATTGCCGCAGGGCAATCAGCTCCCGCGGATTGCCCGTAACACAATCGCTGTTGCGAGGGCCGCCTCGGCTGCCTCGGCACCCTTGTCTTCCTTCGAGCCTGGCAGCCCGGCGCGATCGAGTCCCTGCTGTTCGTTATCGAGCGTGAGCACCCCGAAACCGACAGGTTTGCCGGTATCGAGTGCGACGCGGGTCAGTCCGTCTGTCGCCGCCGCACTCACGTACTCGAAGTGCGGCGTACCGCCGCGCACGATTACCCCGAGCGCCACCACGGCATCAGCGCCGGCATCGAGTGCTGCCTTGCTCACCAGTGGCAGCTCGAAGCTGCCGGGAACCTGCACCTCGGTGACCTCCGCCCCGGATGCCGCGAGCACCCGCCGCGCGCCGGCAAGCAGCCCGTCCGCGATCTGGTGGTGCCACAATCCGGACACGATGGTGACCTTAAGGCCGGTGCCATCCGTGTCGAGGAGGGGGTGTCCTTCGCCGCTCATCTAATTCTTTCCTTTCGTATTACCGACCACCGAGACGGTCGTCGGCGCTGGCATCGCATGAGCGCGCGAAAGCGCCCTCATTTTGAGCGAATGCGCGCATCAAGTGCCGCGTGAGACGGCAGCTGGTGGCCCATCCTGTCGCGCTTTGCTTCGAGGTAACCCTCGTTGAATTCGCCCACGCCCACAACGAGCGGCACCAGCTCGGTGACGTTCACGCCGCGCTCTTCGAGCTGGCGGCGTTTCTCCGGGTTGTTGCTCAGCAGGCGCACCGACTTGAGCCCGACATCTTTGAGGATCGCGTAGGCCGCCCCATAATCGCGGGCGTCGGCCGGCAGGCCGAGCGCCAGGTTCGCGTCGAGGGTGTCGAGCCCGTCCTCCTGCAGCCGGTAGGCCTTGAGCTTGTTGATCAGGCCGATGCCGCGACCCTCATGGCCGCGCAGGTAGATCACCATGCCGCCCTCGCGCTGCACGGTATCCAGCGCCGCCTGCAACTGCGGGCCACACTCGCACTTGAGTGAACCGAATGCTTCGCCGGTGAGGCATTCGGAGTGCACCCGCACGAGCGCGTTGTCGCGCAGCGGGCCTTTGATGAAGGCGACGTGGTCGGCACCGGTCGAACGGTCGCGGTAGGCGCGAACGGTAAACGGGCCGTGCAGGGTCGGAACTGTTGTCTCGACCTCGAACGACACCCGCGACATCTCGGGCACGCTCTCGATGAGTTTGGGCAGTCCCTCGCAGTTATTCTCGACGAGGTACTGGATTATCGACTCGATGGTGATGACGGGCACGTTCTCACGCTCGCCCAGCTTGATGAGGTTAGGCAGTCGCATCATTTCGCCGTCGTCGTCGACGATCTCCGAGATCGCGGCCACCGGCAGCAGCCCCGCGAGCTTCATGAGGTCGACGGCGGCCTCCGTGTGGCCGTCGCGCTCCTGCAGCCCACCATCCTTTGCGCGCAGCGGCAGGATGTGTCCCGGCCGGTGCAGGCTGGCCGCGGTTGACTTAGGGTCGGCCAGCACGCGCAGGGTGTGCGACCGGTCGGAGGCGCTGATGCCGGTGCTGAGCCGATCCGCGGCATCCACCGAGATCGTGTAGGCGGTGCCGCGCGGATCCTCACTGTGTTCCACCATGATCGGCAGGCCGAGGCGGTCGGCGATCTCGTTGGTCATCGGAGCGCAGATGAAGCCCGAAGAGACCCGCACCATCCAGGCGATCCATTCCTGGCTGGCGAGCTCGGCCGAGATGATGACGTCGCCCTCGTTCTCGCGGCCCTCATCGTCGGCGACGATCACGGGGCGCCCTTCGCGCAGCGCTTCGATGGCTGCCGGGATGCTTGCGAGGCTCATGCGTGTGTCCCTTCGAACTCGTGAAGCCGGGCCACGTGGCGGGCCAGGATGTCGGTCTCGATGTTTACGGTGTCACCCACGGCGCGGGCGCCGAGGGTTGTCGCCTCGAGGGTTTCCGGAATGAGTGACACCTCGAACCAGTCGCGGCCCACGTCGCTCACCGTGAGGGAGACGCCGTCGACGGCGATCGAGCCCTTGCGAGCGACGAGCGGCGCGACATCCGGAGCGAGCGAGAAGCGCAGCACCCGCCAGGCGCTGCCGGGCTCGATCGAGAGCAGGGTGGCCGTGCCGTCGACGTGACCCTGCACGATGTGGCCGCCGAGGCGGTCGCCCACCTGAGCGGCGCGCTCGATGTTGACGCGGTCGCCGGGGCGGATGCTGCCCAGCGTCGACATAGCGATCGACTCGGCCATGACATCCGCCGTGAACCAGTCCGGGCCCTGCTCGACGACAGTCAGGCACACGCCGCTGACCGAGATGGAGTCTCCGTGGCGGGCGTCGGATACCGCGAGCGGTGCGCGAACAGTGATGCGCGCGGCATCCGCGGTCGGCTGCCAGGCGGTGACCTCGCCCAGCTCTTCGATGATTCCGGTGAACATGGTTACTGTCCTTCCTTCGGGCGCGCACTGAACATGAGGTCGTCGCCGAGGTTCTCGATTGAAGTGATGCGCAGTTCGCGGGCCTCGCCGATCGACCCGACTCCGATGTCGCCGAGGGCGAGCTTCGGGCCGCCGAGCAGTTTGGGCGCGAGGTAGATGGAGTACTCGTCGACGAGTCCGGCGGCCACGAAGGCGCTGGCCAGGGTCGGGCCGCCCTCGACGTAAACCCGGCGGATGCCTTGGCTAAACAACCAGGCCAGCACTTCGGGCAGATCCCGCGTTCCGGCCTCAAGGACGCCGCGCGGGTGCTGCCACAGCTGTGCGTCACCGGGGATCGCGCGCTCACCGATCACGACCGGCAGCGGCTGGTGCTCCATGAGTTCGCCCGCGTCACCGCGTGCCGTGAGGCTGGGGTCGTCGGCGAGCACCGTGCCCGTGCCGACCAGGATCGCGTCGGCCTGCTCGCGTTGCTCGTGCACGCGCTGGCGGGATGCCGTGCCCGTGATCCACTGGCTGGACCCGTCTGCTGCTGCAGCACGCCCGTCGAGCGAGGCGGCCCATTTGACAGTCACGAATGGCCGGCCCAGGCGAGCGGAGAGCAGCCACTTGCGCTGGAACTCTGCTGCCTCATCGGCGAGCACGCCGTCGATGACCTCGACCCCGGCATCGCGCAGCCGCTGCGCACCCCCGCCCGCAGTGGGGGACGGGTCGGAGACCGCGTAAACCACCCGGGCGACACCGGCCTCGATGAGCGCGACCGAGCAGGGGCCGGTGTGGCCGGTGTGGTTGCAGGGTTCGAGGGTGACGACGGCGGTAAGACCGGCGGCGCTATCCAGCTTCGAGAGGGCGTCGACCTCGGCGTGCGGGGTGCCGACGCCGCGGTGCCAGCCCTCGGCCACGATGGAACCCTCCGCATCGAGGAGCACCGCACCGACCTGCGGATTGATGCCGGTAGACGGGCCGTTGGCGGCGATCGCCAGGGCGCGCTGCATCGCGGCTACGTACGGCCCGTGCTCGGTCATCCGGTCATCTCAGTCTTCTCATGAGAAAAGGTTTTCTCGAAAGACGGACTCCGGGAGGATCGAATGGCGTCGCCAAACAATCCCGTGCTTCCTCTCATCCGGACTGAGGCTCACGCGTGAATTAACACTCGTAACGCCATTACCGTCGGTCCCGGAATTTCACCGGCTCAACCTCACTGCATTTTTCACACTTGCGTGTGTCAAACACCATGAAGCTCGCGGACTATCACCGCCGGTTCGGACTTTCACCGACCCCGGAGCACGTATTACTTGCTTTGAGTGTAACCAGCGAAGCTCCAAGTTATTCCGGCATGATTGAGCCGTGCTTCCCCTCTCGATTCCCAGCCCACCACCCGCCTGGGCGCAATTCCAGGTCGGCCCGCTGACAATCCACACCTACGCGCTCTGCCTGGTCGCCGGAATGATCGCCGCTGTCGTGATCACCCAGCGTCGGATGACGCGGCGGGGCGCCCCCAGCGGTGTCGTGCTCGACATCGTCATCTGGGCCATCCCTCTCGGCCTGGTTGGCGCACGTTTCTACCACGTCTTCACCCACGTGGGGGATTACTTCTATCCCGGGGCAAACCTCTGGGAGGTATTCGCCATCTGGGACGGCGGCAACGCCCTCTACGGTTCGCTGATTGGTGGTGCCGTCGGTGCTCTCATCGGTTGCCGCCGCGCGGGCATCAAGCTGTGGTCGTTTGCGGATGCCCTCGCACCGGCAATGCTCGTCGCGCAGTCGATGGGTCGGCTCGGCAACTACTTCAACCACGAACTTTTCGGGCTGCCCACCACCCTGCCGTGGGGGCTCGAGATCCTGCCCACTGACACGATGTTCCCGAAAGACCTGCCGACCGGCACGCTCTTTCACCCGCTGTTTCTCTACGAGATCATCTGGAACGTCATCGGTGTCGCACTGCTGCTGCTGATCGAGCGCCGCTTCCAGCTGCGCTGGGGCAAGCTGTTCGCCCTGTACCTGATCTGGTACGGTCTCGGCCGCAGCTGGCTGGAGGCGATTCGTATCGACCCCACAAGCAACGTCTTATTCGGGATCCCTGCCAACGTGTGGGCCTCGTTCGTGACAGTGGCGCTGGGGGTTGCGCTGTTCGTGATGCAGACGCGGCGCCATCCCGAGCCGGAAACGTCCGTTTACCTCCCGGGTCGCGAGCCGAAGGTCGAGCAGAAGCCAGAGCCAGAGGTCGAGCCGCGCCAGGTCAGCGTTCGAAAGTCGTGAGCGGGCGGGCGAGCTGCGTGTCTGGTGCGAGCGCAGCTATCTCAAACCTTCTCCCGGTGATCGAATCAACGGAGATCCTGATGTAGTTCCATTTCGCCGACGAGGTCATGGTGTGCAGGCCGAGCACACCCGAGGCTTCGATCTCGAGGTCAGACGACATCCGCTCGGCCCTGCCGTGCGCGACAACACTCCAGTGGTCAAGTCGCCCGCTGCCGTCGATCTCGAAGGCCACTGCCGCCGCCCGCGTAATGTCGACGAGTTTCGAGCCAGGAGCGCTGCGGATGAAGATCGCGCCATCGTGTGCGACGAAGTTCACCGGGAAGATGTCGACGCTATCCGTCGTGCGCACAGCGAGTCGGCCGATGGAAGCCTCCCCGAGCAAAGACCAGCAGTCGCTGGCGTCGAGTTTTTCCACGCTCGGAATCTCTTCGCTGTGCAGTGTTGGCTGGACAGACATCAGTTCGCTTCCTCGCGGTCGAGCCACTCCCAGCCGGTGACTTCGGGAGCGTCGGTGCCGTGCTCGTAGGCGTAGGCGCGCAACCGCGAACGCTCGTCTTCGAAGTGCTCGGTGAGGGATGCGTACCGTTCTTCCAGGCCCGGAACGCGGCGGATGACGTCGATAGCGATCCGGTACCGGTCGAGGTCGTTCATCATGAGCATGTCGAAGGGAGTAGTAGTCGTGCCCTTCTCGCGGAAGCCGAGAACATGGAAGTTCGCGTGATTCGACTGTTTGTAGGTGAGCTGGTGGATAAGCGCCGGATAGCCGTGGAACGCGAAGACGACTGGTTTGTTTGTCGTGAATATCGCGTCGAAGTCGCTGGTGGAAAGCCCGTGTGGGTGCTGCTCGCTCGACTGCAACCGCATGAGGTCTACAACGTTGACGAAGCGGATCCCGAGCTCGGGGATCGCGTCGTGCAGGAGGCGAACGGCGGCCAGCGCCTCCAGGGTCGGAACGTCGCCAGCGCAGGCGACGACGACATCCGGAGCTTTGCCGGCATGGTCGGTGCCCGCCCAGTCCCAGATGCTTACCCCGCGCGCGCCATGGGTGCGTGCCTCGGCGATGCTGAGGAACGTTGGGGCGGGTTGTTTGCCGGCGACAATGACGTTGACGTAGTCGCGACTGGCGAGACAATGCTCTGCGGTGACCAGCAGCGAGTTGGCGTCTGGCGGAAGGTAGACCCGAACTATCGCCGCGCTTTTGTTTACGACATGGTTCAGAAACCCCGGGTCCTGGTGTGAGAAGCCGTTGTGGTCCTGTCGCCAAACGTGTGAACTCAGCAGGTAGGTGAGTGACGCGACGGGGCGACGCCACGACACCGCGCTTGCCGATTCCAACCACTTGGCGTGCTGGTTGAACATCGAGTCGACAACGTGGATGAACGCCTCGTAAGAGCTCATGAGCCCGTGTCGACCCGTGAGCAGGTAGCCCTCGAGCAGACCTTCGACGAGGTTCTCGTTGAGAATCTCGATGACCCGACCCTGCGGGGCGAGGTGCTCGTCGGTCGCGACTGTCTCGGCCATCCATTGCTTTGCTGTGACTTCGTACACGCCGTCGAGCCTGTTCGACGCAGTCTCGTCTGGCCCGAAGATGCGGAACGTTGTTGGGTTGTCGCGCACAACATCGGCAAGCCACGTGCCGAGCACCCGGGTTGCTTCGGCTTCAGTTCCCCGACCCTGCGAAACGTCGACCGCGTGGTTTTCTACCGGAGGGAGCACAAGCTCGGTCAGCAGCAAGCCGCCGTTCGATGCGGGCAGCGCGCTCATCCGGTGGATGCCCCGCGGCCTGATCTCGGAGAGCAGCGGCACCGGCTCGCCGCGGTCGTCGAAAAGCTCTTCCGGGCGGTAGCTGCGCATCCACGCCTCGAGCATCGCGAGGTGCTCGGGATTTCCCGCCACCTGCAGCGGCACCTGATGTGCGCGCCACGTGCCTTCGATCGGCAGGCCGTCGACCTCGCGTGGGCCCGTCCATCCTTTGGGGGTGCGCAGAATGATCATCGGCCAGACGGGGCGGGTCACCTGTTGCGGGCCGCGAGCCTGCTGCCGAATCTCGGCGATGCGGGTCGCCGCGTGGTCGAGTGCGCTGGCAAGGGCGCCGTGCACAACCATCGGATCTTCACCATCGAACCCTCCGGAGACGACGATGGGTTCGTAACCGTAGCCGCGGAACAACTCCAGCAGTTCGGCCTCGGGGATGCGAGCGAGCACCGCGGGGTTCGCAATCTTGTAGCCGTTGAGATTGAGGATCGGAAGAACTACGCCATCCGTATCCGGATTCAAAAACTTGTTGAGGTGCCAGCTCGCTGCCAGCGTGCCGGTCTCCGCTTCACCGTCGCCGATGACGCAGGCGACAATGAGCCCGGGATTATCGAGCGCGGCGCCGAACGCGTGCACGAGCGAATAGCCCAGCTCGCCGCCCTCATGGATGGAGCCGGGCGTCGTGGGGGAGGCGTGGGACGGGATTCCGCCCGGCGCGGAAAACTGCCGGAAGAGTTCGAGCATCCCGGCTTCGTTCTGGGTGACGCGCGGGAAGAGTTCCGAGTAGGTGTGGTCGAGCCAGGTGTTGGCGACCATTGCCGGGCCGCCGTGGCCCGGCCCGGCAATGTAGAGCACGTCAAGAGACCGTCGGATGATGAGGTGGTTGAGATGCGCGTAGACGAGGTTGAGCGCCGGTGACGTACCCCAGTGCCCGAGCAGGCGCGGCTTAATGTCGGAAGGTTGCAGCGGTTCGCGCAGCAACGCGTTGTGCCGCAGATAGATCTGACCGACGGTGAGGTAGTTAGCGGCGCGCCACCAGGCGTCGACGACGTGCAGCGGCGAATCGGTTGTCGACGCGAGTTCTCGCGAGGTGGTGAGGGTCATGATTCGACGTTATCCAGCGCGGTTCGCGCGCCCTAGGGGCTAAGGTCCCGTTGCTTACGAGAGCCAGGATTGCGCCCGCACAAACGAGAGCTTGCGCCACTGGCTGCCGAAACCCCAGGTATCGCCGGCGGCGGTGGCCGCGACGACGATCAGGGCGAGCGCGTAGATGATGTGGTAATCGACGGCCGGGTTGGTGGAGGCGGCGTTGGCGCCGAAAGGCCACTCCGCCAGGTACATCAGGACGAGGATTATGGTGCCTGTCACCGCACTGACCCGCAGCCCGATGCCGAGCATCACCGCGACGCCGATTGCGAGCATCCCGATCATGAAGAGAATGTCGGATGCCGGGCTGGCGATAGCAGCGAACAGGGGCTTGAGCGGCCCCACGACTGCGTCACCCTTGAGGAAACCCTGGCTGGGCGTTCCGCCGTTGATCCAGGCGCGTTCGCTCGGTGTAGAGAAACCGAGGCCGAAGGTTTTGTCGAAGAAGGCCCACAGGAAGATGAACCCGGTGGCCAGTCTGAGCAGGGCGAGCGCGTGCCGTGAGTTCGGCGACGCGACGGCGGCCGATTGCACGGCCGCGGCGGGAGAGAGCGTGATGGGAGCAGCAGTAGTTGTCATGGGCCAACTGTCGCGGCACGCGGCGGCCACCATCAGGGCCGAAGGTCCTGTGCGAGGTTCGGGACTTTCGCCCCTACGGGTTGCTGCGCACAACGACTGGACTTGAGGCATCCGTCGCGCCTGGAGGGCCGTGCATGAAACCCGTCGAACGGCTTGAGTGGCTGCAGCTCAAGAACCATTCCCGCCAGAACCTCACCGACCCGCTGTGGATGGGAGGTGTCTTCTGTGTGAATCGACACGTGGTCGAAGACCGCCCGGCGCTCGTGCGCGGGCCGTGGGAGGCACTCATCGCCCGTGACGCGCGCACGACAACCCTGCACTGATTCTGGCGAGGTCGCTGACCGCTAGAAAGGCGCGACGTCTCCCGGGAGCCCGGAGATGCGCTTGGGTGCCTTATGGCTTCGGTTCACGTAGGTGAGTGCCCGCGAGCTCGACAAGGCCAGGAGCACGAGAACGGAGAGGCCGACACTCCAGAGGTTCTGCCTGACGTCGTCCTGCCTGCCCGTTTCTGACGCGACTATCAGCCCGGCGACTGACACCACAGTCAGCAGCATGACGATGAAACGGGCCCGCCGGCCGCCCAGAAAAACTCGCCACGCCAACAGGGCAGTGGCCAGCCCGAACACGACAATCACTGCGGCCAACACGAGAAGCAGCACGCTCGTGAACGCTCGTAGGTCGCTATCCAGATGAGCAACTGCCGCCGAACTGCCTGCGATCTCGACGATGCCGGTCACTATCGACACGATCCCGCTTACGGCAGTGAGCACCGCGCCAACAATGATTGGGGAGGGCCTCCGGTCGCGACTGTCGGACGACGCAATCTCCTGTACGGCTGCGGCCGCAACCGCGCGCAGGTCGAGGATCGGCAGATCACCGTCCGTGACAATCGCGTCGCCCCCGCCGTTACGCGAGTGGTAACCGGTCGAGAAATCGCGGATGACGCTGACCTTCGCCGCGCTCTCTGCCGTCGTCACCGTCGACACGATGTGATCGCGTTCCACATCGGTGTCTGGAGCGATCTTGTGGGTCACCTGCAACGTGAACAGCGAGAAGCCGACGCTGCGGTCGTAGGTGCCGGCGGCAAGCCATTCTGCACGGTGGCCGCCCGGCAGCAGCCAGCCCTCGGGCGCCTGCCAGAACCGCACGTGGTGTCGCTTGCCCGGGCTGCCGTCGACCTCCTGCTGGTACGCGAAATCCTGCGTGCGGTTGAAGAGCAGCAGCGGGCTGACCGGTGCTTCAAGGTAGCTGTGCCGAGCGACTGTGGATCGCACGATCCGCAGGCCGGTGCGCAACGACAGGTCATCCGCACGAATCCAGCCCGCCGCGAGCATCGCCCGGTGAATCTGGGCCTCCGAGCCGAGAAGCGCGAGGTTCACCGGATCACCGAGCAGGCCGTCGCTCGTGCGCGCGCGCCCGATGAAGTAGTCGGGCACGTAGATACTCGTCAGGATGCTGTGCAATCGCGGCAGCACGAGGTAGGCAAGCGCGACCCAGAACCCGATCACGAACAGCAGCTGCCACCAGCCGAAACCGAAACTCTCGCGCACCAAGACAACGGCGAGCCATACCGCAGATACCCCGCCGAGCACAAAGAACACCCAGTCGGCGAAGCTCTGCTGGGCTTCGCCCAGGCTCGGTTGCGTTGCCGCGGTGCCCGCTGACGACATCGGCCCCTCCCTCAGATGCACCCTAGCCTCGTAGGGTTCCCTGCCTGATACTTCCAGTGTGACGATTGACGAGCGCTTTGACGAGGTGGTTGAACGAATGATCGAGATTGGCGGAGTGACTCCGCCCGGTTCGGGCCGCGGTTTCGGGTCGACTGCGTTGCGATACCGAGGGAAGATTTTCGCGATGATTGCCCACCAACGTCTAGTGGTGAAACTGTCCGAGGCCCAGGTATCCGAACTTGTCAGCGCCGGCCACGGCGACTTCTTCACAGCAGGCAAGGGGAGACCGCTTGGGCAATGGTTCAGCCTAAATCCGGGGTCACAGCTGTCGTGGGAGCAGTTGGCGATGGACGCGTTCCACTGTCTCGATAGCAATGGCTGACAAGGAGCCTGCCATGCCCGATGAGGATGTTCTGACGTCGTCGCACGTGATCAAGCCGCTCACCCCCGAGACCTACCCGGCCTGGCTGGCGCTCGCGCAGAAGCACAACGGAGTCTGGGGCGGCTGCTACTGCTCGTATTTCCACGGCGACAC
>JBDUDZ010000038.1:0-13108 GCA_040002635.1 Rhodoglobus sp. | reverse complement strand
CACCCCAGACACCGGAATCCTGTGAGGTGTCGAGTGCGTACTGGAGGCACATCTCTGTAACGGAGCAGCGCGCGCAGACAGCCTTCGCCTTGTCGATCTGGTCGACGGCCGGGCCGGTGTTGCCGACCGGGAAAAAGAGCTCGGGGTCTGCTGTGAGGCAGGCAGCCTTGTCGCGCCAATCCATGCGGTACTCCTTCGGTGCGATGCGGCAGGTTAAACCGCGGGCAGGCCATGAATGAATAATTCTGGCCTCGAGAATTCGGGTTCTTTGAACTTATGGGACCCGCTCGCAACGCTGGGAGCTGGAAATCAACCTCCCATAGACTCTCATATAGGTAGATGCAAATCAATGGTTTTGTGGGGGATGAGGCTGTGAGACACCCGCTACTTCGCGCGTTGGCGGTGCTCGTCTTCGCCGAATGTGCCGCCCTTTGCGCCGCAACGCTCTATCTCGTGGTCGAGATACTTGCCTCTCCGCCTGCCTCGTACCCGAGCGCGCTGGCCCTGACAGTGCTCGTGGCTATCGCCGCAATCTGGCTGGGATTCATTGCCGCAAACGTTCTGCGCGGGCGAGCCTGGGTGCGCGGTGCCGCACTCACCTGGCAAGTGCTGCAGCTGGTCATCGCGGTCGGATGCTTTCAAGGCCTGCTCGCCACCCCGCTGGTCGGCGCGCTGTTGATCGCTGTCGCCGTCGCGGTGATCGTGCTGCTGTTCACTCGCCCGGTGGTTGCCGCGACATCGGAACGCGAGCCTCGGGGGCAGTCCTAACCGTTACGCGTCAAGGCCCAGCTTCTTGCGCAACGACGCAACATGTCCCGTCGCCTTCACGTTGTAGAGCGGCATCGTGATGACGCCTTTCTCGTCAAGCACGAAAGTCGAGCGGATGACTCCGACCACAGTCTTGCCATAAAGCTGTTTCTCGCCCCACACGCCGTACGCCTCATGCACCGCGCGGTCGGGGTCGCTCAGGAGGGTGAAGTTCAGCCCGTCCTTCTTGGCGAACGTGGCGAGCTTCTCGGGGGCATCCCGCGAAATGCCGACCACCGCATACCCGGCCGACTTGAGCGAGTTCAGGTTGTCGCGGAAATCGCAGGCCTGCTTCGTGCATCCCTCGGTCATCGCCTCGGGGTAAAAGTAGAGGATCACTTTCTTGCCCGCGAAGTCGCCCAACGACACCGGTGTGCCGTTCTGGTCGTTGAGGGTGAATGTGGGTGCGGCGCTGCCCGCCTCGAGTCGATTGGTCATCGCGAACCTCCATGTCCATCGTGATACTGCGGGTCTGCTGTCATGCTAATCTTTCTCCTCGGTCAGGAAATTTCGGGCCGCACGCACCTCTAGCTCAATTGGCAGAGCAACTGACTCTTAATCAGTGGGTTCCCGGTTCAAGTCCGGGGGGGTGCACTTCATCTCGATCGACTGCCGACTCTCACAGAGATACCCGGTTGCGACCTGCGGCTTTGGCCCGGTACATGGCGGCGTCCGCCCGCTGGAGAAGCTCTGACTTGCGGATGCTTGGGCTGGCGCTCGCAACTCCGCAGGAGGCGCTGACGTGCACGGTTCCGCCCTCCCACTCAATAGGAGCGCTTATCGAGGTGAGGATGCGTGCGGCAAGGGCGCGCGCCGCCGATTCGGTGATGTTCTCGCACATCACCACGAACTCGTCACCGCCGATGCGTGCAACGCGGTCGTTGACGCGGGTCTGGGCTTCGAGGCGCAGCCCCACCTCGCGGATGACGGCATCGCCGGCGTCGTGACCGTAGGAATCGTTTACCTGCTTGAACTCGTCCAGGTCGATGAAGAGCAACGAGAGCGACGCGGGCAGGTCTTCAACACGCACGAGTTCACTCATCAGGTAGCGACGGTTGGCGAGGCCGGTGAGGGGATCGAGGAGCGCCATCGCCGCCATCCGCGCCTCCTCGCGTCGCGCGAGCGCCCCGTCGAGATCGGTGCCAAGGCGTGATGCCTCATCGACGAGGTCTCCCCACGGCAGTGAAGTGCCGCTGACGCTCTGCGTCCACGATGAGAAGGAATCGCGGGGAGAAAGCGTGGTTTTCCGATTCTGCTCCGCCAAGTCGCCGAGCCAGTTCAGAGTCTTGACCACTTCGCGTCGAAGGAGGGCGAGGTAGTCGCCCTCGCGGTTGAGCGGCACATAGAGGAATCCGGCAAACCCCGGCAGTTGCGCGGCCATCTCGGGGTAGTCCGCCCCCATGGCCGACGTTTCGAAAGCGGAACCTCGTAATTTGGACGGGATCGCTCGGATCGCAGACTCAACCGCGTCTGCGGTCGGGGCACCTTCGGTTCGGCTTGTGGTTCCGGCCAGGCACAGTACAGCGGCTTCAGCGGGGATGAGGTCGAGCACCGTGACTTCGCCCGTCACCATGGCACCAGCCACGTCGTCGGTCGCCACGAGCTTCCCAAGAAGTCGAGTGCGCTGTTCTTGAACTACTGCGCTCCGGGCGAGTGCCGCCACCTCGTCTGATGCTCCCAGTTGGGAGGCGACCTGCGCTGCAAGAACCTCCAGGCTGCGCCGAAGTAGGAAAGAAATGCGACGCTCAGTTCGGTGAGCGCAGGTGATCATGCCGGTAAGTTTCCCGTGGTAAATCAGGGAGAACGACACAGTCGATGCCTGGCCCATGTTGTGCATGAACTGGATGTGAAAAGGCGAGACGCTGCGCAGTTCGGCGCGGCTGAGGTCGATCTCAACGGGCGTGGATCCCGCCGCGACTACCAGGGGCACGACCGGCCTGATGGTGGTCACTATCGCCCGTGACAGCTTGGTCAGGTATAGCTCTCGGGCCTGCGACGGGATGTCCGATGCAGGGAAGTGAAGCCCCAGGTATGGCTCCATGTCATCGGCCACAGACTCCGCGACTACTTCGCCATGAGCGTCGGGGTGGAAGTGGTAGACCGTCACGCGGTCGAATCCGGTGAGTGCGCGCACTTGCACCGCAGTGTCGGCGAGAAGCTCATCACGTCGGCTCCACGCCGAAAGCCGATGGATCGCCGGGAACACCGCTGACACGCTCGCCGCATCGTCGGCGTCGGCAGGTTCCAGCTCCAAGAACGTGATGGGTCCGTCGCGGTGCAGGATCGCATCCAGCGGCCTGCCGAGCACTGTGATCCGCGCCGGATTGGCTTCCGTTGCGGCTGCCGCACGCAAGACGGGTATCACGTCTTCGGGAATGAACAGTTCTACGGTGTTGCCAAGCAGTTCGCCTGGCGCAAAACCGAGGAACTCCGCAGTGTTCTCGCTGGCGACAACTATCGTGCTGCTCTCGCGGTCAACCCCGAGAAGCGCACCATGCGCCTGGATGCTGCCCGGAGTCCTTATCGGTTCAAGCGCACACTCATCCGAACGCAGGTGTTCGAGGGACGCGGGAGGAACGGCAGCCGTGAATGTCACGTTCGATCCGGCGGCGAATCCGGTTCTGTCGGCTCGCCCAGCACCTGCAGCCCGCCGGGAGAGTTTGCGGACTTGCTGAGTGCGTTCACCCAGGCCTTGTTGATCAGCGGCGTCTTGCCGCCGAAATAGTCGAAGGTCAACGGGATGTTCGGGCTCAGCCAGATCGACGACCGCCCGTAGCCGTTGCGGGTCGGTTCCGTCCAGGTGAACGAGAAGGCCTCTCCGCGGCGGAGTTTTGCCCAGATCACGATCTGCAGGTGGGCGAGAGCGCGGTCGTCAAAGGAGGCGGTGAGCTTCGAGTCATAGGTCAGTGTTCCCACGGAGATCCCTTCAGGTCGGCTTTGCGAATTAGGCGGTATTACGCGAACAGGAAGGAGACGCGATCCTTGCCTGCGCTCTTTGACAGGTACATTGCGTCATCCGCGAGCCTCAGTAGCCCGTCGTTAGTTGGCGGTTCGCTCGTCGACGGCGTGTAGATAGCGACTCCGACGCTAGCAGTGACTGAAAGCCGTTCAGGGATGCCCTCCAGGGGCTCACGCACTGCCGCACAAATCCGGTCAGCAATAGATTCCGCCGCCGACAGATCGGCGTCCTCGCAGACGGCAACGAACTCGTCTCCGCCATAGCGCCCCACCGCATCGTCTGAGCGAACTCCGGTGCGAATTCGCGCCGAGACTTGCGCGAGAACCCGGTCGCCAGCGGCGTGGCCGAGCTGATCGTTGATGCCCTTGAAGCCATCGAGGTCGAGGAATAGAAGGGCGAGGGGTCGGCCGCTGCCCTTGGCGTTAGCTATTGCGGCGGTTACTTTGTCTTGCAACAGTGTGCGGTTGGCGAGCCCGGTGAGCTGGTCGTGCAACGCCAGCCGCTCTAGTTCGATGGTGAGACGTACGCGGATGATCGCCTGCGCGGCCTGCCGTGCCAGCGCGGTCTGCAGAGCTGTGAACTGGTCGTCGAAGCGCTGTTCCTGTGAAAAGAAACATGCCAAAACTCCGAGCGGTATTCCCCCGCGAAGCAGCGGAATAACCCTCACCGAATGCAGGTTCCTGGCCTCGAGGGCTTTCGACACAACCGGAAACTCCGACGTGAGGTCATTGGCAAAGATCGTGACCGTGCGACCTTCGGCAAGGGCAGCTTCTGACGCGCGAGGTTCTTGCGTGACGAGCAAGCCATCGAGGGGTTGGCTGCCCGCTCTGAGCAGAAATTCGCCTTGCCCGTCGAGGAGGAACACCCCGGTCGCCTGGGCCGAGAAGGCATCCGTAGCGCTCGCATAGAGGGAATCGCAGACATCCTGCTCGGTTGTCGTTGCGGCGAAGGCGCTCGTCGCCTCCTGGAGAACGCGCACTCGGGATTCCGAGATCTGGGCTTCATGGCGGGCAACCATCAAGTCGCGTTCGTACTGGTGACGCGCTGTAGCACCGAAGATCGCTATTGTGACGACGTCGTCGCCGCGCCTGATCGCGTTGATGAAGGCCGGCAGCACAGTGTCATCCGCACCCAGGAAGGTCAGGAGCACTTCCTTCACCTCGCCCTGCAGCAGCAGGGCGGGGGAGTACCGCGTCTCAAAGAACAGGACGCTGTCAACATCGAGGTGGTCTTTGAGCGACGTGCCGATGACACTGTCGCCTTCCAAACCCGTCCAGGTCAGGAACGTGTGGTTGACGCTCGTGATGATGCCGTCGATGGTCGTCGTCATTAGCCCACAGGGCGCCGAAAGGTACAGGTCGCGGTAGGACGCATCGGTGGTGGTGTTGCTAGCGAAAATCACTGGCTCTCCTGGATCACGCGGAACCTGGACGGGGCTGAAAGGATGAGGGCTGAAATGAAAGCTACGCGGAGTATAAGCGTCTTCGACTAAATCTGTTCACCGTAGATTTGGGGGTTGATTTTGTCGTCAACTTAGACTGTGACGCAACGCAAATTCGGCCCGGAGGTGGCTCCCATCGATGTCGACCTGAGTGCGGAGCTGCGGTTGGCGGTATCGCGCGGCGAGATAGTCGCGGAGTATCAGCCGCAGGTCGACCTGAAGACAGGGCGCATCGTGGCCGCGGAGGCCCTGGCGCGGTGGATCCACCCCGCGAGCGGCGTCGTCGCTCCAGAAAATTTCATTCCCACAGCAGAAACCACGGGCGTCATTCACTCCCTTGGGCGCTTCATGATTGAAAAAGCTGTCGAAGTGCTGCTCGACTGGCGAAAGGCCGGAATCGAGCTCGAGCTGTCGGTGAACGTCTCGGCTGTGCAGCTGACCCAGGTCGAGTTCTACGACCAACTGGACGACGATCTCACGATGCTCGCTGAAGCGGCACCGAAGCTCACGATCGAGATCACCGAGAGTGAGCCGATCCTTGACACTCCCTCGATCGCCGAGCGGCTCTCCGAGCTGCGTGATCGGGGGCTGGGCATCGCTATCGATGACTTCGGGGTCGGCCACTCCGACGCGGCCCAGCTCGACCGCGTGCCTGCCACGGAGCTAAAAATTGATCAGGCGCTAACTCAAGACAATTCGGCCGAGGTCACGGCTTTGCTTGAGGCAGTTGTCGAGCTTGCACACTGGCGTGGTATCCAGGTCGTAGCGGAAGGCGTCGAAACCCGCGAACAACTCGACAGGATGACGCGGCTCGGGTGCGACCGTGCCCAGGGCTACCTGCTCGGCCGGTCGATGCCTCGGCAAGATCTGGAAGCGCTCCTGAAGTCTCGCTAGACCCCGTCGTAGTCGACGGAGCCGGTATCGCCGTCAGCGTCGGTTGGCCCGGTGTCGCCGCCGATGTCGATCTGAGTCCAGACCACGGGCATACCGGGCGAGAAGAGAATGTCGATGCCGGGCCCGGAGCGCAGGGGCGGGATGTTTACGTAGCCGCCACCGGCCTGAATCGCTTCGAGGATTTTCGCACGGAGTTCAGTTACCGGGTCGGGCAGGAAGTAGTCCCGCCCGTCGACGGTGAGCCTGTTCACAATCGCCACGTGGCTATTCCCTTCGAAAGTGATACTTCGATCAGGCTACAGTGGGGGCGCATCAACGCGAGATACTTGACATGGTCAGGTTCATCGCTTACCAAATTCAAGGACGAACACGCATGGGGCAACTTCTCTACGGCTCTCCGCCCGAGGTCTTCGAAGTAGACGATCGAACGCTGGCACACGTCGAGGTGGTTATACTCGCGAAGCTGCGTCGCAATGAGAACTTCGCGGTGACGCTAGAGCGCACCGGCGGCGGGCTGTCGACAATCTGGGTCAGCACCGCGAGCACCCTGCAGTTGCGCTTTGACGGCGAACAACACCCAATCAACAGGGCCTGGCTCGAAACGCTTATCGATTCGGCGAACACACCGGCAGGAATGAAGGTCGAGGCGTATCCGCCCGACGGCCCGGCCTGATCAGCGAGCAGTGGTTCAGCGTCGATCTGCTAACCGCGGCCCGGCCCCGTGCCAGTTGGGTGGCTCGACAATAGAGCCTGGTCGATCGTCGGGTAGACGTTCCTCGGTCACGCAACTTCGGTAGCCAAAGTTCGTGAACGAGCCGAAGTTTGTCACACGCCCAGCCAGTCTTCCCTCCGACTCGATGACCAAGGTCGCGGCGACCCGAATTTCGACGTCACCCATGAGGTCGCCGACGATGATTGCGGTCGCGAGGCTCTCGATTGTCACCGTGCCCTCAACTACGCCAGTTATGCGCGCCGTCGCGCCGCCCTGCACCTCGACGCGCCCGGTGTGCCGGCCAGCAAGAGCGACCACCGCGTCGGGTGCGACGACAAGCTCGCCCTCGGTGCGGTCAGCGAGTTCGGAGTCAGCTGTGACAAACAGGGGTGAGGCGGCCATCCATGGAGCATATGGACTGTGACGTCGCGCGCGACAGGGCTTGACAGCTAGGCCCTGCTTCCACAGGTGGAAGCGGCGTTCGAGCGGGGGTGTCGACACCCGTCGACCACATCACTTGCGTTTTCCCAGCTTTTGGGCTTACAGTCGTCGAAGCGGTTCGACAGATGTCCGCGGTCCACAACGACGAGGATGGCATGGCGACGATCAGTGACGTGGCTCGCGAGGCGGGAGTCTCGCGCAGTACCGTGTCGTACGCGTTGTCTGGCAAGCGGTCGATCTCCCGCGAGACCCGCGACCGCATCGACGAGGCGATCTCCCGGCTCGGATTCACTGTCAACGCGGGCGCCAGGGCCCTCGCTACCTCGGAAACCATGGTCATCGGACTGCTGCTTGAGTTCCACGATGACGAGTTTCCGCCCGCGATGCTGCAGTACATCCTCGCGGTGTCGACTGCGGCCCGTGAGAAGGGCTACGACATCCTGATGGTGACGGACTCCGACGGGCCCGGCGCCGTCAAGCGAATCACCTCGTCGAACATGGTCGACGGCGTCGTGTTGCTCGACGTGACCCACGAAGATCCGCGACTCGACACCCTTCGCGCAGCCCACCAGCCCGGCGCCCTCGTGGGCCTGCCCCGCAACACCGAACACCTCGACGTGTTCGACCTCGACTTTGGTGAGGCGGCTCGCATGCTCGTCGATCACCTGTACGGGCTGGGGCACCAGCAGGTAATTCTCGTCTCGCCGCCGCGACACGTGTTCGACCGCGGGGGTGCGTATGCGTGGCGTTTTCGCGACGCGGCGGTAGAGCGGGCGGCGCGCTACGGCATCCAGATCTATCCCTACTACGGCGAATCCCAGCAGCCCGGCATCTCCCGCAGTCTCAATGCGATCCTGGATGCCCGCCCGCAGGCCACCGCACTCATCGTGCACAACGACGCTTCCATTGCTGTGTTACCCGCTGTATTGCACGAACGTGGAGTGCAGGTGCCGCGCGACCTCTCGGTCGTCAGCCTGTACTCGCAAGATTTCGGACGAAGTTTTCTCCTGCCATACACGGCAGTAGAGACCTCGCCCGACAAGCTGGGCCGCGAAGCGGTCCAACATCTGGTTCGACGAATCAGCGACCCCGACTACTCGCCGACGGTCGCAAAGTTCATCGAACCGGAACTGACGATCCGGGGTAGCACGGCCTAGCGCTGCGCTTCCCCCGAAGCGCTAGCTCAGCAGCCGTATCGAACCGGTTCGAAACCAATACAGATAGACAAACGAATGATTCAGAGAGGAACATCGTGATCATCACAGCCAGAAAAGCTCGAATCGCCGGCGCGATCGTGCTCAGCTCAGCCCTCGTGGGCGGCCTCGCGGCCTGCTCAGCCTCAACCCCCTCCACCGGTGGCACCACCGAAGGAGGCACGTACACGCTCTGGGATCCGTACCCCGACCGTGATGCCACATCGGACTGGGCCAAGGCGATCGCTGCCTGCGCCACCGATCTCAAGATCACGATCACTCGGACTGCCTCGAACACGGGCGACACGGTCAAAGACCTCACGACTGCGGCGAGCAACCTGCCGGACGTCGCGCTCGTCGATAACCCCAAGGTGTCGACACTTGCCGATGCGGGCCTGCTCACCACCACGAAGGACAACGGGTTCGATGTCTCTAGTATCGCGAAGAACATCCTGAGCGCCGGCGAGATCGACGGCAAGATCTACGGGGTTCCGACCGGGGCTAACACGCTCGGGCTGTACTACAACCCGACAGTGCTCACCGCAGCCGGAGTCGACATCGCGTCGGTCAAGGACTGGGCGTCGCTTACCGACGCGCTGGCCAAGGTCGTTGCTGCAGGCAAGAAGGGGATCACCTTCTCCGCCGTCGGCACCGAAGAAGGCAGCTTCCAGTTCCTTCCCTGGTTCTGGGGTGCGGGCGCAGACCTGACCAAGCTCGACTCGAGCAAGGCCGACTCGGCACTGCAGCTCTGGACCGACTGGCTGAACAAGGGCTACGCGCCCAACTCGGTGATCTCAAACACGCAGGGCACCAGCTGGGACGAGTTCAAGACCGGTGACTTCGCGTTTGCCGAGAACGGTTCGTGGTTCAAGAGCGACGCCGACAAGGCGGGCTACATGTCAATCCAGGTTCCTGGTGAGACTGGCGGAGCAGCACCGGCACCCACCGGTGGCGAGTTCATGACGATCCCGATCCAAAAGGACACGAAGCGTTACGCGATGTCGTCGAAGATCGTCGGATGCCTCAGCAAGGGTGACACCGCAGCAAACGCGCTCGGCTACGTCGCACCGACCAAAGAGGGATCAGACGCGCAGTTGGCGGCCGACCCCACGCTGAAGTTCTGGATCGGAGCTGTCGGTGACGCGAAGCCGCGCACCGCAGACAACCTCGGTGTCAAGTACGGGGTCATCTCCGAGCAGCTCTACACCGCAATCCAGAGTGCCCTGAGCGGAACCGCGTCACCGACCGACGCGCTCGCGACGGCACAGACGGCCGCGGCAGCGAAGCTCAAGTAACAACCTAACGAGGTAGATCGAATGTCAGCGTTGCAGGCCACTGAACGGTCAGCGCGCGGCAGCAAAGGAGGGGCGGCGTCCGCGTCCATGGATTCCGCCCCTCCCGCTCGCCGCTTCCGGGATCGACCGCGAATGCGCTCGCAGCTTGTTGCGTGGGCGTTCATCGCTCCCGTCGTGATCTATCTCGCGGTCTTCTACGCCTACCCGCTGTTCCGCAATCTCGACCTCAGCTTCCGCGCCTACACGTTGCGGTCGTTCATTGACGGCACTGCGCCCTTCGTCTGGTTCGACAACTACGTCGCCGTGCTGCAGAGTTCGACATTCATGCCGGCGCTTCTCAACACGGCAGTATTCACCGGCGTCTCGATCGTGTTCCAGTTCTCGTTCGGTCTCGCCCTCGCGGTGTTCTTCTTCCGCAACTTCCCTCTCGCGAGTACCCTTCGCGCGCTATTTCTCGTGCCTTGGTTGCTGCCGCTGCTGGTCTCCGCCTCGATTTGGGCCTGGATGCTCAATAGCGAGTCTGGGATCGTCAACGCCTTGCTCAAGGGCATCGGCATCCATCAGATCAACTGGCTCACCTCACCGCAATGGGCGATGGTTTCCGTGCTCATAGCCAACATCTGGATCGGCATCCCCTTCAACCTCGTGATCTTGTACAGCGGCTTGCAGGGCATTCCGGGCGACCTGCATGAGGCGGCGGCCCTCGACGGTGCGAACGGTTGGCAGACGTTCTGGCGCGTCACCTTCCCCTTGCTTCGGCCGGTGTCGGCGATCACCATCCTCCTTGGCCTCGTCTATACCCTGAAGGTGTTCGACATAATTTGGATCATGACCCAGGGTGGGCCGGTCAACGCGTCGACAACCCTTGCCATCTGGTCGTATCGGCTGGGCTTTGGTGGGCAGAGCCCCGAGCTCAGCCCGGCGGCAGCGGTCGGCAACCTGCTCATCGTGCTCGCCTTCGTGTTCGGCCTCATCTACATTCGCGTCCAGCAGAAGGCGGCAGATCGATGACACGCAGCCGCGCGCTGTGGAAGACAGCCGTCGGGGTGCTCCTCACGGGCCTCATGCTCTTCCCGCTTTACTGGATGATCAACGTGTCGCTGACCCAGCCGACCGATCTGCGCAAGGATCCACCAAACCTCTTCCCAGTGAATCCGACGTTTGATGGCTACTCCAAGGTGCTGAGCGAGCAGCTGCCGTATCTCGGGACAAGCCTTCTCGTTGGTCTCGGAACGGTTGCCCTCACCCTCGCCCTCTCTGCGCCCGCCGCTTTCGCTCTCGCGAAACTGCGACCGCGCGGCGGTACGGCAATCAACTTCGTGCTGCTTATCGCGCAGATGATCCCCGGCATCATCATGGCGATGGGGTTCTACCTCATCTTCAACAACTGGGGGATCCTGAACACGATCCCCGGGCTGATCCTTGCGGATTCGACGCTCGCGGTGCCGTTCGGTGTGCTCATCTTCACGGCGTTCATGACGGGAATCCCCGATGAGCTCATATCGGCCGCGCGCGTCGACGGAGCGGGAACCTTCCGCACCTTCTGGTCGATAGTGCTGCCGGTGAGCCGCAACTCCGTCGTCACCGTCTCGCTGTTTGCGTTCCTCTGGGCATGGTCAGACTTCATCTTCGCCTCAACGCTCAACCGAGGCGGAGCGCTGCAGCCGATCACTATCGGCATCTACCGATACATCGGCAACAACACCCAGGACTGGAACGCAATCATGGCTACCGCCGTCGTCGCGTCCATCCCCGCGGCCGTGCTGCTGGTCGTTGCCCAGCGCTATGTCGCGGCCGGCGTCACCGCCGGCGCCGTCAAAGACTGACCGGCCGGGTCTTCTCCCACTTCATGAAAGGCACCTCTATGCTCGATCCCGCCCTGCAGTTCGACGTGCGCGAGATCCCGTTCAGCATCCGCGGATCGTGGCTAGACCTGTCTCCTGTCGTTGCGCTGCACACGACTACCAACGACATCCACCTCGTCTCGCACCAGACCGGGATGCACGGTGTGCTTCGCCTGCAGCCCGAGCGCGCCGGCCTCCGCGTCGAATCCACGTGGAGCGCGACCCCCGCGCAGTTGGACTGGAGCATCGACGGTGGCGCGGTCGCGGCCGTCTTCGATGGCACTGACACGGTGCGCGTGCGCGGAGCGGGCGTAGAGCTTCGTGTAGCGGATGCCGCGGCGTCGCTCACGCCGTTCACGGGCACCTACCTCTTCCAGGATCCGATGGACGGCAGCGCCGTGTTTACCTCCTATGAGACGGGTCGTCGCTACCGCGTCACCTCATTGAGCGGCGAGCTGGCATTCGACGGTGAAGAGGCCCTCGGCCAGCACGAGCGCGCGGTCATCGCGCGCGGCGCTGCAGGCTGGGAGATCGCGATCGAGGAGTATGAGACAGCTCGCCCGCCGTACAGCTCTGCTCAAAGCTTCGACGCGCTGGCCACGGAATCGGCCGACGCGTTCGCAACCTACCGGGATGCCGTGTGCGGCTGGGCTACTGCAGCATCACCCGCAGCCGCCCTGGCCTCCTACGTGCTCTGGTCGGCGACTGTCGAACCGCGCGGGTTCCTCGCGCGCGAATCGGTGCTGATGTCGAAGCACTGGATGGACAAGGTCTGGAGCTGGGATCACTGCTTCAACGCGCTCGCCCTCGCTCCTGCCGACGCGCGACTGGCGCTCGACCAGTTCCTCACGCCGTTCGACCACCTCGACGCCTCGGGGGCGATGCCGGATTCGGTGACGCACTCCGAGATCCTCTACAACTACGTGAAGCCGCCGATCCACGGGTGGGCGCTGGCCAAGATCCGAGCCGCGATCGTCGAGCCGCTCGACCGGGCGACGCTCGAACAGCTTTACGCCCTGCTCTCGCGCTGGAGTCGCTTCTGGCTTGACGCGCGGCGGGCGCCGGGGCATCCGCTGCCTCACTACCAGCACGGCAATGACAGCGGTTGGGACAACTCGACGGCATTCGACTTCGACCGCGTGATCGAGGCACCGGACCTTGCGGCTTTCCTCATCGTGCAGTTCACGGAGCTGGCCGGACTCGCCGATGAGCTCGGTAACGGTGAGGGTGATGGCTGGCGAGCCGAGCAATCGGCGATGCACGACGCGCTCGTCGACACACTCTGGAACGGCGACCAGTTCTTCGCGCTCGGCGTGCACAACGGTCGGCAGAGCAAGACCAGCAGCCTGCTCACCCTGCTGCCGATCGTCGCGGGGGACCACCTCGACCCGGCGGTCGGCGCGAAGCTCGCGGCGGGCATTGAGGCGCACCTGACGCAGTGGGGGCCGGCGACGCAGTTGCCAGGCAGCGCCGAGTATGAAGACGACGGCTACTGGCGCGGACCGATCTGGGCGCCCTCGAC
>JBDUDZ010000037.1:0-13228 GCA_040002635.1 Rhodoglobus sp. | reverse complement strand
CGGCCTTGGAGACCGCCATCGTCATGCCGCGGTCTTTGAAGGAGCCGGTGGGATTCATCCCCTCGAACTTGACCCAGATCGACGCACCGGTGCGCGCGGACAGCGCGGGAGCCGCGATGAGCGGCGTTCCGCCCTCACCGAGCGTGATGATCGGTGTCGCATCGGAGATGTCGAGACGGTCGGCATACTCGCGGAGGACTCCGCGCCACTGGTGGGCCATTGCTACAGTCCCTCAACTCTCAGGGTAGATACGACGCTCGAGACGACTTTGTTCGCCGCAAGAGCGGACACGGTGGCGGCGAGGGAGGCTTCCGTCGCCCGGTGCGTGACTATGACAAGGGTAGCGGTGGGGTTCGACCGGGCAGTTCCCACCGACTGGGCGACCGCCTCGACCGAAACGCCATGGTCGCTGAACAGCTGCGCAATTGTCGCAAGCACACCCGGTTCGTCGACCACAGCGAGAGTGATTTGGTATCGGGTGAGCACGCTGGCGATCGGCAGGATCGGCAGGTTCGAACGGGTCGACTCGGCCACACCGGGGCCACCCGCCACATGACGGCGTGCCGCTGAAACGAGGTCACCGAGCACGGCGGATGCGGTCTGAATTCCCCCGGCCCCGGCGCCGTAGAACATCAGGTCGCCTGCAGCCTCCGCCTCGACGAACACGGCGTTGTTGGCTCCGTGTACCGCCGCGAGCGGGTGATCGAGCGGCACAAGTGCCGGGTGAACCCGAGCGGTCACGCCCTCGACGCCAGTGGCGGCATCCGTAAATCTCTCGCAGATCGCAAGGAGCTTGACGACGTAGCCTGCCTTGCGCGCTGCTCGAACCTGCTCGCCGGTGATGTTCGTGATGCCCTCGCGGTGCACGGCATCGAGCGGCACGGTTGTATGGAAGGCGAGGCTCGCCAAAATCGCAGCCTTCTGGGCGGCGTCGTAACCCTCGATATCGGCGGTGGGGTCGGCCTCCGCGTAGCCGAGCCGGGTCGCTTCGGCGAGCGCGTCGTGCAGGTCGTCGCCGTGCACATCCATGCGGTCGAGAATGTAGTTGGTGGTGCCATTGACGATTCCGAGGATGCGCTTTACCCGGTCACCCGCCAGGCTGTCGCGAAGCGGACGGATGATCGGGATCGCGCCACCAACCGCCGCTTCGTAGTAGAGCTGGGCGCCGACCTGCTCGGCCGCCTCGAACAACTCGGGCCCATGGTTAGCCATGACCGCCTTGTTGGCGGTCACGACGTCGGCTCCGGAGTTCAGGGCGAGCAGTATCCACCGCCGGGCCGGCTCAATGCCACCGATAAGTTCAACAACGATGTCTGCCCCGAGGATGAGCGACTCGGCGTCAGTGGTGATGAGCTCGGCCGGGATGTCAATGTCGCGTTTGGCGTTGACGTCACGCACAGCAACACCCACGAGCTCGAGCCCGGCACCGGCCCGGGCCGCCAGCTCGTCCTTGTGTTCAAGAAGCAGTGACACCACTTGGGCGCCGACGCTGCCGTCGCCCAGGATGGCGATTCGCAAGTTGCGGTACTCGATCACTTCGTGCCCCTCCGGCCCGGATAGCTGTCTGCGCTGGCCTCGCGGCGAAGGCCAGAAATTGCCTTCACTCCTGGTTGCAGCACGCCCATGTCTCTGCCCAGCAGGTCGTCTTCAGTCTCGCCGCGCACAATCAGCCGCGCGACACCGTCGAGCACAGCAACCACTGGCGCACGGCCAAGGTAGTTGTAGTTGCTGGCCATCGCCCAGCCGTACGCACCGGTCGCCGGCACTGCGGCGATGTCGCCGGGCCGAACGTCACCGGGCAGATAGTCGGCATGAACCACGATGTCCCCAGACTCGCAGTGCTTGCCCGCAATTCGCACGAGGGCAGGTTCGGCATTCGACGACCGGTTAGCCAGACGCACCGAATAGTCGGCGGAATACAGTGCGGCTCGGATGTTGTCGCTCATCCCGCCGTCGACGGAAACGTACTTGCGCACGGCCGTGCCCTCCACCAGGACGTCTTTGATCGTGCCGACGGTGTAGAGCGTGGTCGTCGAGGGGCCGACGACCGCACGTCCCGGCTCGATCGCGACCAGGGGCACCGGCACATCGTGCTCCGCCGCAGCTGCCGCGACGATGTCCGCGAAGCGCACGGCGAGATCCTCGACAGGCATGGCTTCGTCGACGCTCGTGTAGGCAATTCCGAAACCGCCGCCGAGGTTGAGCTCGGGAACGGGGCCGCCCGCAACGAGCTCTGCGTGCAGCTCGAACAGGCGACGCGCGGCCTCGGCGAAGCCGTCAGACTCGAAGATCTGCGAACCGATATGCGAGTGCAGGCCGAGGAAGCGCAGTGATGGCTCGGCTCTGATCAGGGCGACGACGGCCGCGGCATCCGACAGCGGAATGCCGAACTTCTGGTCTTCGCGCGCCGTCGCAAGGTATTCGTGTGTGCTGGCGTGAACCCCGCTGTTTATGCGCAGGCGCACCGGCTGGGTTCGACCGTGCCGTGTAGCTGCCTCGGCGACGCGCCCGACCTCGACGACGCTGTCGATGACGATAGCTCCGACGCCAGTGCCCACGGCACGGTCGATCTCAGAAAGACTCTTGTTGTTGCCGTGCAGGCCCAGGCGGGCGGGGTCGACACCGGCGGCGAGCGCCACGGCCAGCTCTCCCCCGCTGCTGACGTCAATGTTCAGACCTTCACCGGTCACCCAGCGCGCGATCTCAGTCGAGAGAAACGCTTTGCCTGCGTAGTAGACCTTCGCCGAGGAGCCGACGCGCGCGAACTCCCTGTCGAATGCCTCGCGGATGCCACGAGCCCGCGCCTTCACGTCTGCTTCGTCCACCACGTAGACCGGGGTCCCGAACTCGGCCACGAGCGCGGAGGCCGCGACGCCCGCGATCTCGAGCTCACCGGCCGCGGAACGCACAGCGTGCTGCGACCACACCTGCGCGGGCAGCGCGTTGGCGTCATCCGGCACGGTCAGCCAGGACGGAGCGAGTGGGTTGGACAAGGAACTACCTCACGTAGCGCACTGGGGCTTGAGTAAAGGCCATTTCTGGCCTTCGCCGCGACGCCAGCGCCGAGGGCCGTCTCGGCCCGAGGACTATGGGTACGGCGAGCGAACCCGGATTGGTCCCTGAAGCCATACAAATACTAACGGAATGCTATTTGGTCGGGCACGTGCCATTCGTAGACAGGTCGGAGCCGCCCAGGGTGGCGCCATCCCCCTTGATGGTGATCACGAGGTCAGTTTTTGCCACGTGCACGTCGTCAATGGTGAGCGCCTTGGGCAGGTAGCTGGCAACACAGACCTGCTGCGACTTGAGAAGGTCACCGGCGAGCGCGGCGAACTGGGGGTTCGAGCGGAGGTCGGCAACCGAGATGGCGTTGCCGCTGACGGTGATCGTCTTCGGGTCGAATGCGATGCCGCCGTCTTTCGCCGACGGTTCAAGGTCGACTGCCACGGGGATGGAGAAGAACAGGAAACTAAATTGGGTGCCGATAGTGATGACGCCGTTGCCAACGTCGACCCGCGACAGGTCGAGTCCGCTCAGGTATTTGGTGAGCTTGCGCACGTTGTCTTGGCTGATCGTGAGCACGATGCCGAGTTTGTCCAGTGGTTTCGAGCTGTCGAGGGGCACGTTTGTGGCAACGATGTGGGCGGCGCCGGTGAGATCACCGAAGGAGACGGACGGCACGTCGACGACGACCTTCTGCACACCACCGGTGAGTGCCTGCAGGATTATCGAGCCCGTCCCCAGGTCGACTGTGACCGGAGTTTTGGGGTCTACCCCGAGCACCTTGATAATGCTGTCTTTCACATATTGGGTTGCGTAGCGTTTGGCGAACCCATCAGCCACGATGAAGCCAACCACGAGCACGGCGAGCACGATGACGAAGATGATGACAGTGCGCAGCGGGTGTCGCTTCTTCTTCGGCGCCGGGGTCTCGATCACGAGCGTCGGCGCGGCAATCACCTCGGTCGACACGATCGCCTCGGTCTTCGTTGCCTTCGGCGGCACGGGAGAGTCAGTGGGCTGGATCGGCTCGGCCATGACTACATCCTCTCGGGCGCGCTCACTCCCAGCAGGGCGAGACCGTTGCGAAGGACCTGCCCCACCGCGTCATTGAGCCACAGTCGGGTGCGGTGCAGATCGGTCACGGCTTCGTCGCCCAGCGGGGTGACGCGGCAGTTGTCGTACCACCGGTGATATGCCCCGGCTAGTTCCTCACTGTAGCGGGCGACCCGGTGCGGCTCACGAAGTTCGGCAGCCTGCCTGACCACGCGCGGATACTCGGCGAGTACTCCCAGCAGGATGCTTTCTGTCTCGTGCTCGAGCAGGCTCGCGTCGAATGCCGACCGGTCGACACCGGCGGCCATGGCATTGCGCGCAACGCTATTCGTGCGGGCGTGGGCGTACTGCACATAGAAGACAGGGTTGTCGTTTGTCTTCTTGCCCCAGAGGTCGAGGTCGATATCGACCTGCGAGTCGATGGAGCTGCGCACGAGGGCGTAGCGGCCGGCATCCACTCCGACGGCCTCGACGAGGTCTTCGAGAGTGACGACGGTGCCTGCGCGCTTTGACATGCGCAGCGGTTCGCCGTCACGCACCAGGTTGACGAGCTGGCCGATGAGGATCTCGAGGTTCACGTACGGCTCGTCACCGAACGCTTTCGTCATCGCCATCAGTCGACGAACGTAACCGTGGTGATCGGCGCCGAGCATGATCAGGTTGCGCTCGAACCCGCGCTCGCGCTTGTTCAGGTAGTAGGCGAGGTCGCCGGAGATGTAGCCGAACTCGCCGTCACTCTTGATGACCACGCGGTCTTTGTCGTCGCCGTAGTCAGTGGAGCGGAACCAGGTGGCGCCATCCGCCTCGTAGATCGCGCCGAGATCGCGCAGTCGCTGGATTGCACGTTCGACGGCACCAGACTCGTGCAACTCGTTCTCGTGGAAGTAGACGTCGAACTTCACGCCGAACTCGTGCAGGCTCGCCTTGATGTCACCGAACATCAGCTCGACACCCACGGATCGAAACACTTCCTGCTGCTCTTCGCGGGGGATGTGGAACAGGTCGCCCGGGTAGAGCGCGATCACCCGCGCGGCGATATCTGCGATGTATGCGCCGCCGTAGCCGTCTTCCGGCGCGGGTTCGCCGAGGTAGCTGGCGAGCAGGCTGCGAGCGAAGCGGTCGATCTGAGCGCCGTGATCGTTGAAGTAGTACTCGCGCGTGACGACGGCGCCCTGCGTTTCGAAAATGCGCGCGAGGCTGTCGCCGACCGCAGCCCAACGCACGCCGCCGATGTGGATCGGGCCCGTCGGGTTCGCGGAGACAAACTCGAGGTTGATCCGCACCCCGGGATAGAGGTCTCCCGCCCCGTACGCCGGGCCAGCCTCGACGATGGTCTTCGCAAGGGCGCCGGCGGCTGCGGCATCCAGCGTGATGTTGATGAACCCGGGGCCGGCGACGTCGACGGATGCCACACCCGCAAGTTTCCCGGCTTCCACGGCGATCTCGTCAGCGAGTTCCCTGGGGCTCACCCCGAGGGGTTTCGCCAGTTTCATCGCGATATTCGACGCCCAATCACCGTGTTCGCGGTTGCGCGGACGCTCCAGCTGCACATCGTTGACTGTCAGCGAGGCCGCGAGCGCAGCGGTACCGCTGCGGCGCTCAGCGATGCCGATCACAACGGTGAGCAGGGCAGCAGAGAGGTCGGCAGGATTCACGATCCCTAAGTTTACGGGCAGTGCGGCAGCACGGATTTATTCGGCCGTTACCAAATTTACGGGCGGCGCTCCGAGCATTCGGAGCCTCTGCGGCGATGATGGGGGGCATGCGTACTCGTTCCCTGGCACTTGCCGCACCCGTTGCTGTCACCGCGCTTCTCTTGCTGGCGGGCTGCGTGCCAGACCCGGCAACTGTCACGCCGACGATCACTCCCACCGCCTCGGCGGGCCCCAGCGCGAGCTCGACGCCCACACCCACCCCATCGGCGACCGCCGGGAATGCAATAGACGGAATCCCGATGACTGTGACCTGCGACAAGCTCATCTCAGCGCAGGCGATGTATGACTACAACCCCAACTTCAGCCTGAAGTCTGGGTACTCTCCCGCAGTCGGCAGTCTGGCCGCGCAGGTCGTCACCCAGAAAGGCCTTGCCTGCGAGTGGGTTAACCAGACAAGCGGTGACCTCATCGACGTCTCCGTCGCGCATCTGCCCGACGCACACCTCACCGCGCTCAAGAACGAGCTCGTGACCACGAGCAACTCGGTGCCCACCTACAGCGTGGAAGGGTACTTCAAACTCAACGGTTCGATTGGTGAGGCCCAGGCCTTCTCCGATCCGTACTGGATAGTCGCGACCTCGAAGGCATTCCTCGAACCCGGGGATGCCCAGCCGATTGTCGCCGCTGCGATAGCTTCGCTCGGCTAGGTCGGGCCCAGCCCGACTGGCAGTGCTAGCCCGACTGGCAGTGCTAGCCCGACTGGCAGTGCTAGCCCAACTGGCTGTGCTACCCCAACTGGCGGTGCTAGCCCAACTGGCTGTGCTAACCCAACTGCACTAGCTGGGTGCCGTCATCCGTGGGCAGTTCGTCGACGATGGCGAGCACCTCGATGCTGGTGAGCATGAGGTCGGCCCAGTGATTCGTCAGGAACGCAGTATCCGCCGCGTCTCGGCCTGTTGAGATGCGCAGCATGCTCTGGCGAGGTGCGAGACGTGTGGCATCCACTACCCACCAGGCACCATCGATGTGCGCTTCGGCGACAGCGTGGAAATCCATCGGGTACAGGCCGGGCGCGTAGACGGCGACCATGCGAGCCGGCACATCCAGCGCGCGCAGCAGGGCAATCACCAGGTGCGCGTAGTCGCGGCACACCCCGCGGCGGCTGAGCAGGGTCTGCTCGGCACCGTCGGTGACCTGGCTGGAACCCGGCACGTAACGCAGGCGCTCCCACACCCACAGGGTCACCGCGGAGAGCAGCTCGTGGCCGGTGAGCCCAGCGAACTCGGAGCGGGCGGTGGGCGTGAGGCTGTCTGACTCGCAGTATCGGCTGGGGCGCAAAAACGTGATCAGATCGAGGTCGTTGACCGGCGCCGGGGTTGTCTGGCCAGTGACGGTCGCCGAATACTCCACGATCATTTTGCCGGCCTCGCTCACGAACTCCTGCAGGCGAGTACCCCGCTCATCGACGATTTCGTGGGGCTCATATGCGGTGCCGTCGAGCACGAAACTCAGGCTCTCTTCCGCGAAATGCTGGGGCCGCGCGGCGGCGAGGCTGAAGACCATGTTGGTGCGCCCCTTGATGGCGAGCTCGAGCCGGGTGCTCACAGTGCGCTGCATTCTCCGATGATGTCATGCCGCCACGACGCTTTCATGCCGGGATTGATTGCATGCGCGCGCTGGTAACCTAGAGGCTGCACTCCTGGCCCCCATAGCTCAGGGGATAGAGCACTGCCCTCCGGAGGCAGGGGCGGCAGTTCGAATCTGCCTGGGGGCACACCGGAGGATGCTCTCGACACGAGCCCGGGGCCAACCACCACACAATATCCTTGGCAAATGATGGATCTCGTGCCGGTCACAGCGCCCGACATCGAGGAATTGACTGCGTTCCTGAATGCCGCTGACCTCACCCTGAGCGGGCTCGGCTCTCCCGCTGTGCAGCTCTGGATGGCGCGCGACGCCAGCGGAAACGTGCTCGCAAGCACCGGCTACGAATCCAGTGCCGATGGTCGGAATGTGTTGATCAGGAGTGTCGCTGTCGATGCCGCCCACAAGGGCGAGGGTCTCGGATTGGAGGCCGCCCGGTTCGCGCTGGGTCGCGCCCGCGAGGCGAACGCGCAGCGGGCATGGTTGTTCAGTCGGCGCTCGGGTGCGTTCTGGCAAAAGCTTGGGTTTGTCGCAGCAGATAGGGACGCGCTCGCCGCGGCGCTGCCGTCGACGCATCAAGTGCGACTCTTTATCGAGACGGGACAGCTCGGACAGGAATCTGCCTGGAGTCGATCCCTGTGATTCGGCCCTCGTAGCGGCCTATCGCTGCCGCGAGTTCGCAGAGATGGCTCTCTCGAGAGAAATTGGACAGCCATTCCTGCCAAGTCGCGCGATTGGCCGGCGGGACGCGCAGCTCGTCGGGACGCGCAGCTCGCGGCGACGCGCAGCGTCGGGACGCGCAGCTCGACGGGACGCGCAGCCCGCGGGACGCGCAGCTCGGCGGCACGCGCAGCTCGGCGGGACGCGCAGCTCGTCGGCGACGCGCAGCTCGTCGGCGAGCGGCAGCTCCGTGCGGCACGACGCGCGCGCCCACAGGGCGATAATGCAGGAATGAAGAAGCCGAGCATCCGGGATCGTTTTCGCTACTGGTTCGACGGGGTGATGGCGCGCGGCACGGTGTCTTTGATCGGCCTTCTGCTGCTCGTCAACGTCGCGTTCATCGTCATCATCGGCCTGATCGTCGTGGTGTTCAACATCTTCCCGACCACTGATGGCGTGCCGACACCGCTGACGTTTCCCGAGGTGGTCTGGAACAACCTCATGGACGCCATCAACATCGGCAACATAGCGAGCGATGAGGGATGGGGCTGGCGGCTACTCATGCTGCTTGTCACACTCTTTGGCCTCGTTGGCCTCGCGAGCCTCATCGGAATCGTGTCGGGCGCGTTCGACGGGCGCATCAGCGAGCTACGCAAGGGTCGCTCGAAGGTGCTCGAGAAAGACCACACAGTCATCCTCGGCTGGAGCTCCAAGATCATCCCGATCGTCGCCGAGATCTGTATCGCGAATCAGAGTCGCAAGCGGCCCGCCATCGTGATCCTTGCCGACCGCGACAAGGTCGAGATGGAAGACCAGCTGCGCGCCGCCATCCCGCACCCCGGCAAGACGCGAATAATCGTGCGCCGTGGCGACCCGATCAACCCGATCGACCTCGAGATCAGTAACCCGCACGGCTCGCGAAGCATCATCATCCTTCCGCCCGACGATTCGGTGAACCCCGACGCACTCGTCATCAAGACGGCACTTGCGATCACGAACCACCCACAGCGGCGGGATGACAGGTACCACATCGTCGCGGAGGTGCGGAAGCCGCGCTTCCTGGCGGCTGCCGAGTTGGTTGGCAAAGGGGAGGCCCAGTTCGTGCTGAGCCGCGACCTGATCAGCCGCATCATGGTGCAGACCTCGCGCCAGAGCGGGCTGAGCATCGTCTACGCGGCGCTACTCGACTTCCGCGGCGACGAGATCTACTTCACCGACCAGCCGTCGTTGGTCGGCAAGAAGTATTTCGAAGCGCAGCGCGCGTTTGCAACGTCGACGGTCATCGGCATCCTGCGGGGCGACGATGTGGAACTCAATCCCGCACCCGAGACAGTATTCGCGGCGGGTGAGCAGTTGATAGTGATCACCCAGGACGAGACGACGGCGATCCAGGCCGACGCGGGCACCCCGAATACCGCGGCGATAAATAGCACAAAGCCTGCACCGCAACAGCCCGAGAACACTCTCGTGCTCGGCTATCGCGCGGGGCTCACAGCGATGCTCGAAGAGCTCAGCCACTACGTGGCACCCGGTTCGAAAGTCACGGTCGTGGCAGAAAACGATGTACCCGATCTCGGGCCATTCCCTACTCTGGCCGTCGATGTTAAGCGCGGTGACGTGACAGACGGTGGTGTGCTGGAGAAACTGCACCTCGAGCACTACCAACACATCATCGTGCTCGCCGAGAAGGATCGTGGCGAACTTCACGAAACCGATGCCCGAACGCTGATCACCCTCTTGAACCTGCGTGACATCGAAGACCGTCTTGGGCTCGACCTCAAGATTGTGAGCGAAATGCTCGATGACCGCAATCGTGAACTTGCCGAAGTGACAAAGGCCGACGATTTCATCGTGAGCGACAAGCTGGTGAGCCTCGTGCTTTCCCAGATTTCTGAGAACCCCGAGTTGCGCGAAGTGTTCCGCATGCTGTTCTCGAGCGAAGGCTGCGAGATCTACCTTCGCCCCGCCGAGCTCTATGTCACTCCCGGCACGACAATGAACTTTTACACGGTGCTGGAGTCTGCGCGCCTGCGCGGCGAGACGGCGATCGGCTACCGCATCGCGGCGGATGCCCGAGACTCAAGCCTCTCTTACGGGGTCGCGCTCAACCCGCGCAAGACCGATGAGATCACCTTCGCGCCGGGCGATCGCATCATCACCCTCGCGAACATTTAGGAGCCACGGGCTCGGACGCCGACCGGAGACAGCCACGCGACCCGCTGGTAGCCTTCCGCAATGGAGGCCGATACCGCGCGACAAAAGCTGCTTGCCCGCATCCGCGAGGCCGTCATCGGCGACGACCAGGTAATGCCGGGCCCCTTCGGCCCGCGCCGGGTTACCTACGCCGATTACACCGCGAGCGGTCGTTCGCTCGGCTTCATTGAGGACTTCGTGCGCGACGAGGTACTGCCGCGCTACGCGAACACCCATACCGAGTCGAGCGGAACCGGGCTGCAGACGACGCGACTGCGCGAGGATGCCCGAGGCATCATCCATCGCGCGGTGCACGGCACCGATGACACGGTCGTGATCTTTGCCGGCAGTGGATCAACCGCGGCGATCGACAAGCTCGTCGGCATTCTGGGGTTGCGCATCCCGGCCGACCTCGATCGCAAGTATTCACTTCGCGCGCAAATCCCCAAGTCTGAACGCCCGGTGGTCTTCATCGGGCCCTATGAGCACCACAGCAACGAGCTGCCCTGGCGGGAGTCGATTGCGGATGTCGTGACAATCCACGAGGACGCCGACGGGCATGTCGACGTCGACCACCTCGCAGCGCAGTTGCAGCTTTTCGCCGACCGACCGCTGAAGATCGGCTCGTTCAGTGCGGCGAGCAATGTGACGGGCATCCTTACCGATACCGCGCGGATCACCAGCGTGCTGCACGAACACGGAGCACTGGCGTTCTGGGACTACGCCGCAGCCGCACCCTACGTCGACGTCGATGCCTCGGCTGTCGACGCGGCATTTCTCTCGCCGCACAAGTTCATCGGCGGCCCGGGAACGCCAGGCGTGTTGGTCGTCAACCGCGCGCTGCTCACCAACTCGGTGCCGGACATGGTCGGCGGCGGCACCGTCGCCTACGTCAACCCGCTCGAACACCGCTACCTCACCGACCCCGCCCACCGGGAAGAGGCTGGCACTCCGGCGATCATCGAGTCGATCAGGGCTGGGCTGGTGTTCGACCTGAAGGAAGCCGTCGGCGTCGACACGATCCATGCGCTGGAGCGGGGCTTCCTCGACCGTGCGATGGCGAGCTGGGGCGCCAACCCCAACATCCAGGTGCTCGGCAGCCCGACGGCCGACAGGCTGTCGATCGTCTCGTTCGTCATCAAGCGGCCCGGCGGGCGGTACCTGCACCACAACGTGGTCGTCGCGATTCTGAACGACCTGTTCGGCATCCAGTCGAGGGGCGGATGCTCGTGCGCCGGCCCCTACGGACACCGGCTGCTCGGCATCGACATCGAGCGCTCACACGAATTCGAGCGCGAGATCGCCGGAGGGTGCGAGGGCATAAAACCCGGCTGGGTGCGGGTCAGCTTCAACTACTTCATCAGCGATGTCGTCTTCGACTACATCGTGGATGCCGTGAACCTGATCTCCGAACACGGCTGGAAGCTGCTGCCGCAGTACCGGTTCGACCTCGGCAGCGGGCTTTGGCGCCACGAGAACGGCCCGGTGGAACCGCCACTGCGCCTGGCCCAGCTCGCGTACGACCGCGACGGAGTGCTCACCTATCCGCGGCACCAGGACACCGCGCCGGAATCGGCGCTGGCGGGCTATCTCTCCGCAGCGGCCGAGCTGTTCGCCGCGCTGCCTGACGCCCCCGACCACGTGGCCGACGGCCGCCTGAGTGCGGACTTCGAGCACCTGCGCTGGTTCGACCTGCCTGCGGCATCCCTCGGCTGAACCCAACGTTTTCCGCGGGCCGGACGTCTCAGTAAGTGTGACGACAGGTATTTTTGAGAGGTCGGCTTTTGAGGCGATGGCTTTTGAGCCGACGGCGCAGTTCGCCGAGGCATCTGGGAGGGGGCGCGTGGCCGAGCCCGAGTGGGAAGCGGTAGTCACCCGCCTTGTCGCTGAGCGTGGCGACGCGCTGACGCGGTACGCATACTTTGTCTCCGGCAGTCAGGATGACGCTGCCGACCTTGTCCAAGACGCGCTGGTCAAGACATTCGGCCGGCTGCGCAACGGCCACTCGATCGCGAGCGCAGAGGCATACGTGCGCCGCACGATCCTCAACAGCTACCTGGACGCCGGCCGACGCACCAGCCGCTGGCGCCGGATCGCGCACCTCAACGCCGTTGCCGAACTCGACGAGCCGAAGGACGGCGAGACGGATGCCCGCATCGACCTGCGCGCCCAGCTGCAGAAACTCAGCCCACGCGAACGCGCCTGCCTGGTACTGCGGTACTACGACGACCTGAAGGTCGACGACATCGCGGCGCAGTTGGAGCTCAGCTCTGGCGCAGTGAAGCGCTACCTCAGCGACGGGCTCACCAAACTCTCGGTCACAATGAAGGGAGCCTGACCCATGCCCACCGAAGACGACCTTCGCGACCTGTTCGCGTCATCCGACTCGCCCCGCGGCATCGACACGAAACACGTGATCGCCCGCAGCCGTGCGCGCAGACTCCCGCGCCAGCTCGCGGCCGGAGCGATCGGCACACTTGCTGTGGTGGGGATCGCCGTGGTCGGCATCCAGTCGATCCTGCCCTCACAATCAGCATCGACAACGTCGCAGGCGGGTGGGGCTGCACCGAGCGCCGCCGATCAGTCAGCCGCATCTGGGCAGGAATTCAGCGACAAGCGCGCGCCCGCCGACAAGATCAACCTGTGCACCGGCGCCGTCGCCGAACCTGCGCCCAGCTTCTACGGCCTGCAGCTGAGCGTCGAGTTTCCGCCGACAGCCCCGAACGGCACCACTCCAATCGAGGGGATGGTGCGGCTCACCAACACCGGATCTGAACCGGTCACCGGCACCGCCGCCGCCCCGGCAATCACCCTCTCGCAGGGCGGCATCGTGCTCTGGCACAGCACCGGGCAAGCGACCGAGATCGCCACACCCGTCGACCTCGCGCCCGGCCAGTGGCTCGAGTACCCGGCGTCGTTGACTCCCGTGCGCTGTGACGTGCAAGACGATGAGGGCGAGAGCTTTCGCGCTGACCTGCCGGCGGTTGGCCCCGGCGAGTATGACGTGAGCGCGGCGCTGG
>JBDUDZ010000036.1:0-13299 GCA_040002635.1 Rhodoglobus sp. | reverse complement strand
CGACGAGCGCGTACTGGTCCACGAAGTCGAACAGGTGCTTGAACAGGCCGGTGAATGAGGCTCGATACACCGGGGTGGCAGCGATGAGCAGATCGGCCGACTCGATGCGCTGCAGCTCTTGTTCGGCGACCTCTGGCAGCTCAGCTCGGGTCAACGCGCCGGCCAGGTGCGGGCCGAGCGTGTTCAACGTGATGACGTGCGATTCGATCGGGATGAGCCGACCCGTAGCCTCGACGATGGCTTGCACCAGTGCCGTGGTGCGCGACGGGTGCGTGAGACTGCCCGACACTGCGACAACTCGAAGGGGTCTTGTGCTCATGCCGGAAGACTAGGCAATGGAGCCCGAGAAGGCTCGCGCGCCCGTAACAGTGCTTAGCATTCGTGGGCGGCGCCGCGCGGCCGTGACATCCTGATCGGATGACCGCGCACGAAGCCGCTGAGCACGAGGTGGGCTTCGCGACGCGGCAGCTGCACGCCGGAGCCAGGCCGGGTGCTGGCACCAATCCCCGGGTGACCCCCATCTATCTCACCGCGGGTTTCGTGCTCGACGACTTCGACTCGGCAGCCGAACACTTCAGCACCGGCGACGGCTTCTCATACACGCGTGTTGGTAACCCGACTACCGAAGCACTCGAGAATCGTCTCGCCGAGCTCGAAGGCGGCGCGCAAGCGTTACTCGTCGGCAGCGGTCAGGCCGCCGTCGCGATCACGTTGCTCGGCCTCGTGCATGCCGGCGAGCACATCGTTTCAGCGAACAGCATCTACGAGGGCACGCGCGGATTCTTGCTCGACAACCTCCCGCTGTTGGGTATCGAAACCGACTTCGTGACGGATGCGAACGATCCCGCGGCATGGGAGCGGGCGATCAGACCCACCACGCGGGCGCTATTCGCGGAGTCGATCCCGAACCCGAAGAACGACATCCTCGATATCGAGGCAATCGCGGCAGTAGCTCACGCCCACGGTATTCCGCTCATCGTCGACAACACTCTGGCTACTCCGTACTTGCTGCGCCCGCTCGAGCACGGGGCAGACATCGTCGTGCATTCGGCAAGCAAGTTCCTCGCCGGCCACGGCGCGGTGCTGGGTGGGGTAGTCATCGACAATGGCCGCTTCGACCCGTCGCACGGGCTATTCCCTCATCTCTCGCAACCCGGTCGACTCGGCGGCCCCAGCTTCGTCGACCGCGAAGGCGGGCTCGCCCGGATCAGCTACCTGCGCGATGTTATGGCGCTGCGGTTCGGCCCGACGCCCTCGCCCCTCAACGCCTTTCTCATCGCCCAGGGTGTCGAGACGCTCGCGCTGCGGGTGGAGCGGCAATCGCACAACGCGCTCGGTGTCGCGCGCTGGCTTGAGAGCCGGCCCGAAGTGCACTCCGTCGACTACTCGGGGCTCGAATCGAACTCGTACCACGATCTTGCGCAGCGTTACCTGCCGCGCGGCCAGGGCGCAGTGTTCTCCTTCACGCTGCGTGGCGGGCTGCCCGCGGCAAAGGCATTCGTGAACGCGCTCGAGCTGTTCACCCACATGACGCACCTCGGCGATGTGCGATCGCTCGTGCTGCACCCCGGCACCACCAGCCACAACCTGCGAACCGACGACGAACTCGGCCGGGCGGGGATCTGGCCCGGCACCCTGCGACTGTCGATAGGTATCGAAGACCTGCCTGACCTCATCCGGGATCTTGATCGGGGCGTCAGCGCGGTGCGCGAACTCGATCACACCGTGGTTGCACAGTGACGAAGCAGCAGCACTTCGGCTGGTTCCTTGCGCGCGGCTTCGGCCCGCAGGGTTGGGGTCACCCGTACCTGGATTGGAACTACCGCTGGACCGAGCCCGCCCTCTACCAGCACGCGGCCCGCGAACTTGAGCAGGCCGGCTTTGACCTGCTGATCATTGAGGATGCCCCGTCGCTCGGCAATGCCTCGACGATCGACCTGCGCGTGCGCCAGGCCTTCGGCGGGCCCAAGCACGATCCGCTGTTGCTCGCGCCCTACCTGTTCGCCGCAACCTCACAGCTCGGGATCGCGCCCACAGTCAACCCCGCGGCCTACCTGCCGTACACGGCGGCTCGACAGTTCGCCTCGCTGCACCACCTGAGCGCAAACCGCCTGGCGCTGAACGTCGTGACCGATACCGGCAGCGCGCGGCACTTCGGCACAGCGGAACCCCTCTCCCACGATGCGGCATACGACCGCGCCGAAGAATGGCTGGACGCCATCCGCGACCTTTGGCACAGTTGGCCAGATGGCGCGCTCATCGCCGATCCCGCGCGCGGCCGCTACGCCGACGGCTCTCGACTGGCCGCCGTGCAGCACCGTGGCGAGTACTTCTCCTTCGACGGGCCGCTCAACGCGATTCCGTTCACCGACGGCGATCCGGTCATCGTCTCCCCCGGCGGCTCCGGCCGCGGGCTCGGTTTCGCCGGAGCGAACTCAGACGTGCAACTCGCGCTCGCCCCGCTCGACCCGACGAGCATCCGGGAGTACCGCGGGCGCATTCATGACGCGGCTCGTGCGGCGGGTCGCGATCCCCGCGACATCACCATCCTGTTCGCGATCCAGCCCGTGCTGGTTAGCAGCGCCGAGGAGGCCGATCGCCTCGTCGCGGCGTCGGCGAATCCAGACGACTCGGCAATCCTGAACATCGCCGAACGGCAGTCGAGCGACCTCGAGACCGACCTCACCGCACTCGACTTCGACGCCCCGCTCGACCTCTCAGTCTTCGGGGGCCACGTCTCGCAGGGAAGCATCAAACGGCTGCTCGGCGGCTACGACCCGACGACAACGCCGCTGCGAGCGATGCTCGCGAAGCAGGCCCGTTTGGGCAGGATCGGCCAGGGCGGGTTTGTCGGCACGGCCGACGAGTTCGCCGACCTCATCGAAGAGCTCGGTGAATCAGCTGACAACGACGGCGTGCTGCTCTGGGGTGACCTGCACCCTGTGACAGTGCACAGGATGCTTGACGAGCTGGTTCCGATCCTGCGGCGACGCGGAATCCTGCGCAGCGAATTCGGCGGCGGCGGGCTTCGCGCCAACCTGCGCGACTTCTAAGCTGAAGCCCATGACAGCCACCGAACGGGTCGGGCTGCTCGGGCTCGGGCGGATGGGGCTGCCGATCGCCCGCGGGCTTCTTTCTGCGGGGTATGCGGTGGTGGCGTGGGATCCGGTGCCGGGGCGACGCGAGTTGGCAGCGACGGCCGGGGTTACTTCGGCAGTTAGTGCTGCGGATGCCGCGGCATCCGCCGATATTCTCATCACTGTGCTGCCTGGCACGCCCGAACTCGAAGCCGCGATGGTCGAGGCGCTGCCCGCCCTGCGCCCGGGGAGTCTCTGGCTCGACCTGACAAGCACCGACCCGCGCATCGCGGAAAGTCTGGCGGCCCGTGCCCGCGAACGGGATGTCGCCGCAGTCGGCGCGCCAATGGGCGGCGGCGTTCAGACCGCCGAGTCGCGAGCGCTGCGCTTCTTCGCCGGCGGCGCCGTTGAGCGCGCTCGGCCGCTGCTCGAGTCGCTCGGCACTATCGACCACGTCGGTACCGGCATCGGCGACGGCTACACGGCGAAACTCATTGCCAACCTGCTCTGGTTTGGTCAGGCCGTCGCTGTGACTGAAGCACTGCTGCTCGGGCAATCGCTCGGCATCGCCCCCGAACGGCTTCGGCAGAGCCTCGCGGCGAGCGCCGGTGGGAGCGTGTTTCTTGACGAGTACGTCGGCCACCTGTTTGACGGCGACTACCTTGTCAGTTTCGGGATCGAACGCGTGGTGGAAGAACTGGATACCTTGGCCTCACTTGCCCGCGCCCACAGCGTGCCATTTGAACTTTCTGAGCTCGTCGCGCGGCTACACCGCGAAGCGTTTGCCCGCTTCGGCGCGATAGATGGCGAACTGCTCGCAGCGAAACTGCTCGAAGAGCGCGCCGGCCGCGACTTGCGCCGCTGAACAGCACAAGGGCGGACGGGCTTCCCCGACCGCCCTTGTGGTCAACTGTTTACAGGAAGCCGTTCGCCTTCAGCCAGTCACCGGCAACCTTGTCCGGAGCCGGCTTGTCGGCACCCGCGCTGGTCTCGTTGAGGTTGAGCAGCTCTGCCGTGGTCAGCTTCGCCGAAACCGCGTTGAGCAGCTTCTTCAGGTCTGCTGTCGCGAAATCCGCGTTGAGCAACGGGATGACGTTCTGCGCCGCAATGAGGTGCTTCGGGTCTTCAAGCACGACAAGTTTGTTCTGCTTAATCGACGGGGTGGTGGTGTAGATGTCGGCAACCTGGATGTTGTTGGCAAGCAGGTCACTCAGCGTTCCCGGTCCGCCGTAGTCGTCGATTGCCTTGAACGTCCAACCGCTCACGCCATAGACCGACGCGAGCCCGGCCCGACCGTACGAGCGGCCCTCGAACTCGGTGTTCGCGCCGATCGTTACAGTGCTGGCGATCGATGCGAGATCCCCGATGGACTTCAGGTTGTTCGTGGCAGCGAACTCCGGTGTGACGACAAGCGCGTCGGCGTCCTCAGCCGGAGCGGCATCCAGCGCCGCAAGGCCGAGAGGCTTCAACGCTGCAGGCAGCGCCGCGACGACGTCAGCCGTAGACGATGCCGTGGCCTTCGTGTCGGCGCCGTAGAGCAGGTTGCCCGCATAGTCCGGAATCAGGTTGATCGAGCCATCCTTCAACGCCGGGATGAACGTCTCGCGTGAGCCGATCCCCGGGGCGTAGGTGACCTTGTACCCGTTGGCGGCAAGAACCTGGCCGTAGAGCTGAGCCAGGATGTCGCTTTCCGCGAAGCCCTGCGAGCCGACGATTATCTTCTTAGTGTCGGCCGGGGCTCCGGAGTTGCCGGAATCCAGCGGGTTTGACGAACTGCAGGCCGCGAGCGCTGCGGTGAGGCTGAGCGCGATGACGCTTGCTGCGATCCGCCCTCTCTTGTGTGAAAACATGTGGTGCTTATCCTTCCGTGATGGGTGTCGGGGTTGCCTCTGACGATCGGGATGACCGCCGGATTGTGGTGCTGGTGAGACGAGCCGTGCCGCGGGACACCCCACGCGGAACGACGAGCTTCTGGATGATGGCGAGCACGCCATCAACGACGAGGGCCAGGGCTGTCACGAGGATCGCGCCCACTATCGTCAACTCATATTTGTGCAGCGCGAGACCCTCGATGAGGTATCGCCCCAGCGCCCCCAGGCCGATGTAGGCGGCAATCGTGGCGGTGGCGATGACCTGCAGCGTTGCCGATCTGATTCCGCCGACGATAAGTGGGAGGGCAAGCGGTATCTCGACCCGTGTCAGGATCTGCCACTCTGACATGCCACTAGCTCGCGCCGCATCGATGGTCTCGCGGTCGATAGCTTCGAGACCGGAGTACGCGCCAGCGAGCACGGGGGGGATGGCCAGCACGACCAGCACAAGGGTGAGCGGCCATAGCCCGAGCCCGGTGAACAGGATCACGAAGAGCACGAATCCGAAAGTGGGCAGCGCGCGCGCCGCGCTCGTAACGGCGATTACGACGTTGCGCCCGCGGCCGGTGTGACCGATCGCCAGGCCCAGCGGCACAGCGATCATGAGAGCGATCAGCATGGCTAGGCCCGTATAGGCCAGATGCTCCACGAGGCGAGGGCCGATGGTGTTTGGCGCGAAGAAGTGGGCAGGGTCGACGATGTAGGCGAAGGCCTCGAGCAGGAAATTCATAGCGCCGCCCCTGCCGAATCGTGCACGGCCGAATCGTGCACTGGCTTCAGGCGTGATGGACGTCTGCGCAGGCGCTCCCACGGCATCAACAGTCGGCCGACGACCACCAGCACGAGGTCGAATAGCAGGGCAAGCAGCAGGATAGCGATGATCCCGACCAGCACCTCCTCGGGGAAGTCGCGCTGGTACCCGTTGATGAACAGGTAGCCGAGACCACCGTTACCGACGAGAGCTGCAACGCTCAGCAGACTGACGGTGCTGACTGAAACCACCCTGAGGTTGGCCAGCAGCACCGGGCCCGCGAGGGGGAATTGCACAGACCAGAACCTCGTCCACGGCGAATTGCCGATGGCAGTGGCAGAAAGCTGCACATCCGCAGACACCGACCCGAACGCGTCGGCCGCGCCGCGCACCATTATCGCGACCGCGTAAATCGTGAGGGCAACGACGACGTTGGTGGGGTCGAGAATCTTTGTGCCCAAGACCAGAGGAAGAGAGACAAACAACGCAATCGAGGGAATCGTGAACAGGATGCTGCCCGTTGGCAGCAGAATCCCGCGGGCGATGCGGTAGCGGTTGGCCAGCCAACCCAGAGGAATGGATGCCGCGAAACCAACCACTATGGGTACGGCGCTGAGCCTCGCATGTTCGAGGGTGAGACTCAGCACGAGCCCGAGGTTGTTCCACAGCCAGACCACTAGGCGTCCCCGGCCTGATCCGTCTTGTTGGAAATACTGCGTGACTTGGGGCTTGGGCTGCCGGTAGCCAGCCTGCCATCGGGCGCTGCGATAAGGCCCACCGGATAACCTCCCGCGTCGACGAGCACCCTGTCATCGCCTCGCGGCGCAACATTGGCATCGACGATCAGCCTGCGTTTGCCCCGGTCTGCCCCGATGAAACTTGCCACGAACTCGTTCGCAGGGTTCGCAAGGATCTCACCCGGAGTACCCAGCTGGGCTATCTTCGCGCCCTTCTCGAGAATGACAACCTGATCGCCGAGCAGGAATGCCTCGTCGATGTCGTGAGTCACGAACACCACTGTCTTATCAAGATCGCGTTGGAGTCGGATCGTTTCCTGCTGGAGCTCGGCGCGCACTATCGGATCGACTGCACCGAACGGCTCGTCCATGAGCAAGATGTTCGGGTTGGCGGCCAGGCCGCGCGCCACACCAACACGCTGCTGCTGCCCCCCAGACAACTCGGCTGGATAACGGTTTGCGAGATCGCGACTGAGCCCCACCGTGTCGAGCAACTCCAGTGCCTGCGCTCGCGCCACCTTGCGGGGCACCCCGTTAAGCACGGGGACGGTTGCGACGTTGTCGACGACCTTGAAGTGCGGAAGAAGCCCGGAGTTTTGCATGACGTAACCGATGCTGCGACGAAGTGCCACCGGGTTGCGGTCGAGGATGCTCTCGCCGTCGATCTCAATCACGCCCGAGGAAGGATCTACCATTCGGTTGATCATGCGCAACAAGGTGGTCTTGCCGCTGCCGGATGACCCGACCAGCACGGTTGTCTTGCGGGAGGGGATCACGAGGCTGAAGTCGTCCACAGCGATTGTCCCATCCGGGAAGCGCTTGGCTACCGAACGAAATTCGATCATTGGTACGGCTCATTCCTGATGCCCAAAAGGGATGCCGGGGCTGATGTAACACTCACCTGTTCATCCAGCTAAACAGTATTCGGCGCCACTGTCATACCCGATTGCCTCTTTAAGACAAACGATTACAGGAATCAGGGCGCGCAGAAACCTGGGTGTCAACGCCCGGGAGCGTGACGCTCAGGCGACGGGAGCCGGATCGCCCAGGTATGGAACGAGCATTGACAGTGCGATGTCGCGACTGACGTCAAGGAACGCGTTCTCGCCCTGCGCGTTGCGTGCGAATGCCCGTGCGCACAGAGCATCCGAAATCTCGATTGTGGTCTCGAACGCAAAACGCAGTTCGGCGCTGTCAGCGAACCCGAACCGCGAGAGCAGACCGTCGAGGATGCGATCGGAAACGATCGTGTTGTATCCGCGCGCGTTTGGCGCAGGACGCAGGTCGATGACGTCGCCGACACGAACACTTCGGAAACCTGGCTCAGTGCGGAAGGCATCAACAAGTACGTCGAGCGCTGCGTTCAAAGCCGCGACCCAATCGCCATTCGCTGGATCGAGCACTGCGTCGTCGGCGCGGGTCAGCACGCGTTCGAGGTTGCGGGCACCAAGGGCCTGGAGCAGCGCGATGCGGTCGGGAAAGTAGCGGTAGACCGTGCCGATTGAGGCACCGGCACGCTCTGACACCATCGCGGTGGTGAGACGCTCGAAACCAACTTCGTCAATGATGCTCGCTGCAGCGTCGAGCAGGGTCGCCAGGCGCGCAGTACTGCGAGCCTGCACTGGCTCGTTGCGCAGCGGGATCCTTGCGTCAAATTGCTCGACGGGTAGTTCTGCGGGCACGTCCGCTCCTTCTGGTATCGAAGCAGATCATATCGCTCGCACGCTTGTCAGCGTCTCGTCTAGCCCCAAACGTGGAGAACTAGACGTCTGACAGACTGGAGTTGTGGCAGCCGCTCGCAAGACCCTCGGTTCGGTCGAGGCCGGCGAGGCCATCATGCATCGCGCCGCGCGGATCGAGGACGCGTTCCATCGTTGGCGCGAACGTCGCGGTCGGCGCCGAGGCCTCGTCACTACGATCGTGCCCTACGCCGGTTACGGCTCGACATCGTGGACACGTGTGCTGTGCCGTGTCGTGCTCACGCGCGGGGACGCGGGCGAGAAGCAGCGTGCCGAGAAGGTGCGGGGCTGGCGGAGCTTCTTCAGCGTTCCGGTGGAAGATCTGGCGGTGACCATTACCGCAGGTGGGGCGGAGCATCGCGTCATCCCGGATCGCGGCGGGATCGTCGACGCGCGCATCGAGGTAGCGCTGGAACCCGGCTGGCAGTCGATCACCCTTCACACTGACGACACGGCGCCGGTGACCGCACCCGTATTTATCGTGCATCCCGATACCACGTTCGGGATGGTCTCGGATGTGGATGACACAGTCATGGTTACTGCCCTGCCCCGGCCGTTCCTTGCTGCATGGAACACCTTCGTGCTCGACGAACACGCTCGCACCCCGGTCGCCGGTATGGCGGTGCTCTACGAGCGCCTCATGCGTGCGCACCCCGGAGCGCCGGTGATCTACCTCTCCACCGGCGCCTGGAACGTCGCGCCAACGCTCACCCGCTTCATGGAACGCAACCTCTACCCCAAAGGCCCGCTGCTGCTGACCGACTGGGGGCCGACCCACGACCGCTGGTTTCGCAGTGGGCAAGACCACAAGCGCACTAACCTCGAACGTTTTGCCCGAGAATTTCCCGACGTGCGTTGGCTGCTGGTGGGCGATGACGGGCAGCACGACGAGGCACTGTACGGAGATTTCGCTGCAGAGCATCCAGAGAATGTCGCAGCCGTGGCGATCCGCCAACTCTCCACCGGAGAGGCAGTGCTCGCTGGTGGTCGCAGTAAGGCCGCGGTACGCGAGGTGGGCTCCACCGTGCATTGGTACTACGCACCGGATGGGGCGGGCCTCTCAGAGCAGCTCGCGCGAGCCGAGCTCGTCTAGCCATGGCACTCAACATTGAGGACTACGCGGTAATTGGCGATTGCCATACGGCCGCTCTCGTGGGCAGGGATGGCAGCATCGACTGGCTGTGCCTTCCCCGCTTCGATTCGGCCTCCACCTTCGGCGCATTGCTGGGCACGGAAGACCACGGGCGCTGGCTGCTTGCCCCGACAGACGCCAACGCCACCGCGACTCGCTCCTACGTCAAGGACACGTTCGTGCTCGTCACGCGCTGGGTCACCCCAACCGGTGAGGTGGAAGTCACCGACCTGATGCCGCACGCTGACCGACGGGCGGATGTCATGCGCCGCGTTCGCGGCATTGCTGGCAGCGTGCAGATGCATGTCGACCTGCGCATCCGGTTCGGGTACGCGGACGCGCTGCCCTGGATTCGCCAGGGGGCCGAGGCGCGCGGCCAGTCGCTCGTCGCCATCGCGGGGCCAGACGCTCTTGTCGTGCGCGGCCCAGCCCTGACTGCCGATGGGATGTCGCACACCGGCGACTTCACTGTCACCGCCGGAAAGACAGTTGACCTCACGTTGACCTGGTTTCCCGCACACCGACCCACTCCCAAGCAGCAGCCCGTCACAAGCGCCATCGCCAAGACAGTTAGGTGGTGGCAGAAGTGGGCAGCGGCGAGCATGGAGTCGCCGATCTATCCGGATGCTGTTCGCCGCTCGCTGTTGGTGCTGCGCGCACTGACCCACGAAGACACCGGCGGCATCGTGGCCGCCGCGACGACAAGTCTTCCCGAAAAGTTCGGCGGTCAACGCAACTGGGACTACCGCTATGTCTGGTTGCGCGACGCATCGCTCACCCTGCACGTCTTGATCGACCACGGATACCTCGCCGAAGCCGACGCCTGGCGAAATTGGTTGCTTCGCGCAATCGCCGGCGACCCGGCTGACGTGCAAATCATGTACGGGCTCTCCGGCGAGCGGCGCCTGGAAGAGTGGGTAGTGGGCAGCCTGCCCGGCTACCAGGGTGCGGCTCCGGTGCGAGCGGGAAACGGTGCATATACGCAGTTCCAGGGCGACGTCTTCGGTGAGGTGATGCTCGCCCTTCAGGCCGCACGAAGTGCCGGAAAAGACGAGCCCGACTTCTCCTGGCCGGTGCAGCGCGCCCTCATGAGTTACGTCGAAGACAACTGGAAGCGCGCCGACAACGGCATCTGGGAGATACGCGGTGCGAAGAAACACTTCACGCATTCGCGGGTGATGCTGTGGGCGGCGTTCGACTGCGCGATTCGTGCGATTCAGGAATTTGGCCTTGACGGGCCCCTGGCGCGCTGGGAAAGCATCCGTGATGAGATCCGCGGCGAAATCGAGGCCAAGGGCTTCGATCGTGATCGAAACACCTACACGCAGTCGTATGGCAGCAGCGGTGTGGATGCCTCGCTCCTGCAGCTCTCGCAGGTCGGGTACGTTGCGGCCGACGACCCCCGCATGCTCGGCACGGTTGCAGCAATCGAGCACGAGCTCCTGGAGGGAGGATTGCTGCTGCGCTACCGCACCGAGACGGGAGTGGACGGCCTCCCCTCGGGTGAGAACCCGTTCCTCGCCTGCTCGTTCTGGTTAGTCGAACAATATGCCCGCTCTGCGCGACTGCCGGACGCGATCGCCCTCATGGATCGTCTCGTCGGTTTCTCCAACGATGTTGGGCTGCTGAGCGAGGAATACGACGTGAACAGCGACCGGCAGGCGGGCAACACGCCGCAGGCGTTGACCCACCTCGCGCTCGTGCGCGCTGCTGACGCAATAGCTGCTGCCCGCTGAGGCGCTGCGGAGCCTTCAAGGGCAACCCGGTGGAGCTGCGCTGAGCAGTCAGCTCAGGAGCTGGGTTGCAGCCAGCTCAGCGAACCGAACTCTTCCGGCGTGAGCCCAAACTCTTCGGTGGCGCGTGCAATTGTCGTGCGCACTTCGAGGGCCCCGGCTCCGTCGCGGACCAAGACATCGATGCCGTCGGGCGTTGCCAGCGACTTTGAATAGTGCAGCACCACGATGGCACCATCATCGCTCACCCCGGACACGATCCAGCGGCTCACGAACACCCGCTGCAGCCCCTTGCCGCGACGGGAAAATTCGCCATCGCCCCAGGCGTCCTGGCCCGTGATTTGCTTCTGCTCCCCCTCCGCTGTCGCGTACGAGACCTCGCCCGCGAGCAGGAGCGGGCTCTCGCCGAGCAGTTCGTAGGCGAAGTGCGGTGACTGTCGTTCGCCGCTCAGCCACATCGGGAGATTTGTTGCAGCGATCGTCCAGCCGCCCGGCAGCACCTGCGCGAGAACCTGTTCGTCGATCAGTGCTCGCATGTGTCAAACCTAGCCGTAGCATCGGGGGATGCCGTCAAGAGTCGCCGCACTCGCCCGCTCGACGCACCCAGGGCCCGCGGTTGCGGTGTCTGCGATCGCGGTCATCCTCGGCATCGGCGTCGGGCTGGAGCCGTGGCGACTCGTGCTGCTGGGGCTCGCCTTCCTCGCAAACCAAGCCTCCGTGGGTCTCTCGAACGACTGGATCGATGCCGATCGCGACCGAGCCGTAGGTCGCTCCGACAAGCCGGTGGCAGCAGGACTTGTGTCGAAGACTGCCGCCCGTAACGCTGCGTTCGCGACGGCGACCCTTGCGATTGTGCTCACGATTCCCCTCGGCTGGCCGGCTACTGTCGCACACGCGGTATTCATCGTGTCGGCCTGGATGTACAACGCCGGGCTGAAGAGCACCCCGCTATCGGTGCTGCCATACATTGTGAGCTTCGGCCTCCTGCCCCTCATCGTTACCCTTGCCATGCACTCCCCCACGCCATGCTCACCTTGGGCGCTACTGGCCGGAGCCCTGCTCGGGGTGTCAGCGCACTTCGCGAACGTGCTCCCCGACCTCGACGACGATCGCGCGACCGGCGTGCGTGGCCTGCCACACCGGGCCGGGGCGCGCGCCTCAGGGCTGGTGATCGCGGGGGCGCTGGCCGGGGCATCCGCGAGCATCGTGCTCGGTCTCGGGGCGGCCCCCGTCTACTCCTACGTGGGCCTGGGGCTCAGCGTGCTGCTGGCTGCCGGATGCGCTGTGCTCGTGCTGCGCGGCCGCCCCACCCGCCTCGTGTTCCGGTTGATCATCTCGGGGGCCCTGCTCGACGTGGTGCTGCTGGCGCTGTCGGGAGGGCGACTGCTCGCCTAGGCCGTGGGCACCTTCGAGGGCTGCGTCTCGCCGGTCTTCGGGTTGCGGATGCCGACGAACGACACCACGCCACCCACGATAAGCAGCACGGCAGTCACGAGTATCACGCGGTGGAAGCTGTCGGCGTCAAGAGTGCCCGCCACGATCAGGCCGATCATTGCCGTGGCGATGAGCCCAGCGACGCGCGCTAGTGCGTTGTTGACGGCAGAGCCGATGCCGGCCTGCCCCGACGGGATCGAACCGAGGATCGCCGCGGTCAGGGGGGCGACAGTCATCGACATCCCTACGGCGAACACGATGATTCCTGGCAGCAACTGCGTCACGTAGTTGAAGTCGCTTGCGGTGGCAAGCATGAGCAAATACCCGACTCCCGCGATGATTGGGCCGAGGGTCATGAAAAGCCGGGGGCCGAACTTTCCGCTAAGGCTGCCGAACAATCCGGAGAGCAACACATTGCCCAGCGACACGGGCAGCAGTGCGAGCGCGGCGATTGTCGCACTGAGGTGCACAACCTGTTGCAGGTAGACGACGATGATGAACCCGCCGATCGACAGCGCTGCGTATACAAAAACAGTAGTGAGGTTGCCCAAGGCGAAGTTGCGGGTCGAAAAGATGCCGAGCGGAAGCATGGGCATCCTGGCCCGACGCTCCCACCAAATGAATGCGACCAAAGCGAGGATGCCGACACCGAACGGCACGAAGATCACCGGGCTGCCCCAGCCGAAGTTGCCCTGCTCGATGAGGGCGAAAACCGGACCACCGAGCCCGATCACGCCGAGCGCCGCGCCCGGGTAATCGATGCGCACGCCCTCCTCGCGCGTGTCTTTCTGCTTGAGGATGAACAGCAGCCAGAGTGCGACAGCA
>JBDUDZ010000035.1:0-13445 GCA_040002635.1 Rhodoglobus sp. | reverse complement strand
GTTGCGTCAGCCCGGGTGGGTCATCGACAGCACGTCGAGTGCCTTGTCTAGTTGATCGAGAGTTAGCTCTCCGCGCTCGACGAAGCCGAGATCGATCACCGACTCTCGAATGGTCATGCCCGTTGCAACGGCATGTTTTGCGATCTTGGCGGCGGCCTCGTATCCCACGAACTTGTTGAGAGGCGTCACGATTGACGGCGACGACTCGGCCATCGCCCGCGCCCGGTCGAGGTTGGCCTCAAGCCCGTCGATTGTGCGGTCTGCCAGTAGCACTGTCGAATTTGATAGCAGGCGAATCGACTCGAGCAGCGCCGTGCCCATCACCGGGATCGCAACATTGAGCTCGAAATTTCCGGATGCACCGGCCCAGGCGATAGTCGCATCGTTGCCGATGACGCGCCAGCACACCATGAGGGTGGCCTCGGGCAGTACGGGGTTGACCTTTCCGGGCATGATCGACGATCCCGGCTGCAGGTCGGGAATGTGGAGTTCGCCGAGGCCGGTGTTCGGCCCCGAACCCATCCAGCGCAAGTCGTTGCAGATCTTGATGAGGGATACCGCAAGCACACGCAGCGCGCCGGATGCTTCGACCAGGCCATCACGAGCACCCTGGGCCTCGAAGTGGTCGAGTGCTTCGGTGATCGGCAGTCCGCTGCTCTGCGCGAGAACGGCAATGACCTTCTGGGGGAAGCCGACTGGCGTGTTGATGCCAGTGCCGACTGCCGTTCCGCCCAGCGGAACTTCGGCCACACGGGGCAGGGCCGTCTGGATTCGATCGATGGCGAGCCGAACCTGGCGGGCGTAGCCGCCGAACTCCTGGCCGAGGGTGACCGGGGTGGCATCCATGAGGTGGGTTCGGCCAGGCTTGACCGCCGCTACCCACAGCGTGGCCTTCACAGCGAGCGCATCGGCGAGGTGTTCGAGAGCGGGGATGAGGTTGTGGATGAGGTCGCCGGTCACTGCGACGTGCACGGAGGTCGGAAAAACATCGTTCGACGACTGCGACATGTTCACGTGATCGTTGGGGTGAACTGTAGAGCCGAGTTTGGCCGTCGCGAGGGTGGCGAGCACCTCGTTGATGTTCATGTTAGAGCTCGTGCCCGAGCCGGTCTGGTACGTGTCGATGGGGAACTGGTCGTGGTGTGCACCCGCGATAATCTCGTCCGCAGACGCGACTATTGCATCCGAAATCGCGCCATCGAGCGCGCCGATCTCCTTGTTCACGATCGCCGCCGCACGCTTGATGCGCGCCAGCGCCACAATCTGCGCGGGCTCGAGGCCCGATCCTGAGATGGGGAAGTTCTCGACGGCACGCTGGGTCTGGGCCCCGTAGAGTGCGCTCGCGGGCACTCGCACTTCGCCCATCGTGTCGTGTTCGATGCGGTACTCAGTGCTCACGGCGTGCTCATCCTTCTCTGGTTCTGGTGGCTGCAGGAGTGGGGTTTCAGACCACGCCGACAATGACATCGGGCACGGCGCGGCCTTCGAGCAGGCGATAGTTCGCTCCAACGACAGCCAGCGTACCCGCGGCGATGGCCTCGGTAATGAGCTCTGAGGTGTCAAGCAATTCGGCAATGGTGTCGCGCAGGTGCTCGCGGCCGACCTCGTGCGAATCGACGACCTCGCCGGGTTCATTGTTAGCTACCACGCGGCGCACGGCCGGAATGATCTTCGAGATCAGGGAGGTGATGTGTGGCGGCAGCGGTGCCGGGTTCTCGCCCTCTGCGTCGATGGCTGCCCGAACTGCGCCGCATTCATCGTGGCCGAGCACGACGATCAACGGAACATTGAGCACGCTCACCGCGTACTCGAGTGAGCCGATAACCGAATCAGAAATGATCTGGCCTGCGTTGCGCACCACGAACAGGTCGCCGATGCCTCGGTCGAAGATGATTTCCGCAGCGAGACGCGAATCGCTACAGCCGAACAGTGTGGCATGAGGCGATTGTGTAGTTGCCAGTGCTTCACGTCGCTCGACATCCTGGCGCGGATGCTGCGGAGCGCCGGCGACGAACCGCTCGTTGCCGCGAACCATTTCGGCCCACGCCTCGGCTGGGGTGTTATAAGCCATCAGTTGCCGTCCGTCTGTGAGTGTGGGTGGTCGGCGGCGATGCTCGCCGCAAGAAGTTCGAACTCCGAGGTGGGGGCTGTGCCATGCAGCACGATCGTGCTTGAGCCGACAATCGCAGACATCGAGTAGTTGTAGTTGCCGGTGTTCGATTCCGAACGCCGGTCGTAGACCAGCCAGCTGAGTCCGTCAATGGTGGTCGAGCCCGTTGACTTCGAGTTATTGAGTTGTGCAGCCAGCCAGGTGGCGTTCGCGTCGATGCCTTGGTCGAATGCAACGAACTGGGTGCTCGGAGTGACGAAGCCTATGTACCAGTCAAGAACTTCGGACTTCTTGCCGAACTCCGCGTTGTTCGCCGACCAGCCGGCGGGCAGGGCAGGGATGACCAGCGGCTGCGACGTTGATTGTTGCGCGTCGGCACCGATGCTTGCATAGTCGATTGCGGGTGCGGCGCTCGGCGTCGGCCGCACCACAACCACGACAAGGAAGAGCACGATGCCCAGCGACGCAACCAGTGCGACGACAAGGTTTAGCACAGTCTGGTTCGAGCGGTGCTTACGCGAAGTCTCAGCTTTGCGGGCAGCAGTTTCTTCCGGCGTTTCGGGGCGCCCCAATTCGGCGACGATCCGGGGTTGTTGTTCAGCCATCACTCAGACGCGGCCGAGCGTGCGGCGTCGAGCCGCGCTCGGGCACCGATCAGCCACTCTTCGCACCGCTTCGCGAGAGCTTCGCCTCGCTCCCACAGGGCGAGGGAATCTTCAAGGCTCGATGAACCCTGCTCGAGGTCGTTCACGACCGAGATGAGTTCGTCGCGCGCTTGTTCGTAGCTGAGGGCTGCGACGTCGGACTTCGCTGTGCTTGCCACGGGACGATTCTACCGGGACTCGTCGACAGTGGCGTCGAGCTTGCCCACCGCTACCCTCACGACGAGCCGTGTGCCGCTCGGTGCGTCAGAGGAATCTCGCAGTGCGCGGCCGTCGGGCAGTTGGGCGATTGCATAGCCGCGCTCAAGCGTTCGCTGCGGTGACAGCGCGCGCAGCTGGGCAGTTAGTTCGGCCGCGCTCGTGTGGGCACGTTCGATGCGCCGGTCGATGAGGTCACGGCTGCGCGCGACGTATCGCCCCAACTCTTCAGCACGGGAGTCGACGAGCCAGGCTGATCCAGACAGCACCGGCCGCGAGCGTAGCGCCTCGAGGCGATCCACTTCGTGGCCGATGCGCTGCGTTATGCGCAGCCGCATGCCAGACCTGGCCTGCTGCACCCGGGCGAGCTCTTCGGCGACGTCGGGCACTACTCGCTTCGCGGCATCAGTCGGGGTGGATGCCCGCAGGTCGGCCACCTCGTCGAGCAGGGGTCGATCGGCCTCATGACCGATCGCGCTGACCAACGGTGTCACGCATGCCGCCGCCGCCCGCAGGAGCTTCTCGTCGCTGAAGACGAGGAGGTTTTGGAAGTCGCCACCGCCGCGAGCAATGATTATTACGTCGACCTCCGGATCGGCGTCGAGCACGGCGATAGCGTTAGTGACCTCGGCCGACGCGCGTTCGCCCTGCACCGCGGCGTGCACCACGCGGAACTCTACTGCTGGCCAGCGCAGTTGGGCGTTTCGCAGTACATCCTTCTCGGCGTCGCTGTCTTTGCCCGTGATGAGCCCGATCTTGCCGGGCAGGAACGGCAGTGGCTTTTTGTTGTCGAAGAGCCCTTCCGATTTGAGCAGCTGGCGGAGCTTCTCCAGCCGCTCCAGCAGATCGCCGAGGCCGATGTGGCGCATCTCGAACACCTGCATCGAGAGGGTGCCGCCCTTGAGCCAGTAGCTGGGCTTCACGAGCGCGACGACGCGGTCGCCCTGTTTCAGGTCATCCGGCAGCTTCGCGCGCACCGACGACCAGATGGTGAAAGAAATCGTGACGTCTTCATCGACGTCTTTTAGCTTGCCGTAGACGTTGCCGCCCGAGACACCCCACTGGGTGATCTCGCCTTCCACCCAGGCGGTGCCGAGACGCTCGATCCAGCCTTTGACCTTGTTGGAGAAGAGCGCCACGCCCCACGGTGCGTCGACTGTGGGGGCAGACGTCTCAATTGTCACGACTGGCCGCCGACGGACGGCTCACGTACTTCTGCGCTGCCAGGGTGTCTGACATCGTTGCCTCCCCGTGTCTCTGCGAATGCCCCGGGTAGAATCGACCCGTGAGCACGATCACCAACGGCGCGGCCGTCAGCCTCGAGTTTCCACGGGTCCCCGTGGTACGTAACAGGCTACGGGACATGCCCGTCATGGGATCCAAGCGCGTGCTGCTAGCGGCGCCGCGCGGTTACTGTGCCGGCGTTGATCGCGCGGTGATCGCCGTCGAGAAGGCGCTCGATAACTACGGTGCTCCCGTTTACGTTCGCAAGCAGATCGTGCACAACATCCACGTGGTCTCGACCCTTGAGCACAAGGGCGCAATCTTTGTCGATGATGTTGACGAGGTGCCGCGAGGCTCGCATATTGTCTTCAGCGCCCACGGTGTTGCGCCCTCGGTCGTACAGGGTGCCGCAGACCGTGACTTGCTGGCAATCGATGCCACCTGTCCGCTTGTCACGAAGGTGCATCGCGAGGCGACTCGCTTCGCGCGTGACGACTACGAAATCCTGCTCATTGGCCACCGCGGTCACGAGGAGGTCGAGGGCACGATGGGTCACGCGCCCGAGCGCACAACTCTTGTCAACAGCCCGGCTGATGTGCCGAACATCGTGGTGAAGAACCCTGACCACCTGGTGTGGCTGTCGCAGACCACGCTGAGTGTCGACGAGACGATGGAGACCGTGCGTCTGCTGCGTGAACGGTTTCCCAACCTGCAGGATCCGCCAAGCGACGACATCTGCTACGCCACCCAAAATCGCCAGGTCGCAATCAAGAAGGTCGCGCAGGAGGCCCAGCTGGTCATCGTCGTGGGCAGCGCAAACAGTTCAAACACCGTGAGACTCGTGGATGTCGCGCTCGAGAGCGGTGCGAAGGCGGCGTACAGGGTCGACTACGCCAGCGAGATCAAGCAGGAATGGCTCGACGGCATCACGACGGTCGGTGTCACGAGCGGAGCATCAGTGCCCGAGGTGCTCGTGCAGGAAGTTCTCGATGACCTCGCCGATGCCGGCTACGGCGACGTGAGCCAGATCGTGACGGCCGAGGAAGACCTCATGTTCTCGCTTCCGAAAGAGCTACGTACCGATGCCGACGGCAACCCGGATGAGCGGGGGCTTGGCGGTCGCATCCGTAAGCTCGATTGGCAACTCGATGGTGAAGAGCACGGGCACAGCGATGACTGACGATCGGCCGCGGCCCAAATACGGTGAGTATGGCCCAGTTGCGGTGCCCCCCGTTTCCCCATCAGCCCCAACGCCAGCCCCGACGCCAATGCCAAGGCCAGTGGTTGCTGCCACGTTGCCCCCGACGCGCCCCGCGTGGGACACCTTCGCGACCACCCTGCTGCTGATGTTCGGGGTGTTCGATGTCGTCACCGGCTTTGGCCAGTTCAGCAGCCTCGCCCACACTTTGCGCGCCGCGTACCAGAGCCAGGGATTTCCGGCTTTCACATCTGACGATCTGGCGAACAGCATGGGGACTGTGATCAATGTCGCACGGGTGGTAGTGCTCGTGGCAGCGATCGTGGTGACGCTGGTCATGATTCGCGCCGGCCGGCGAACATTCTGGGTTCCGCTGGCTGGCGCGGTGCTGTCGGCGCTCATTGTGATCGTTTGCCTTGTGGTGGTCATCCTCAACGACCCGGCGCTCGCGGAATACGTGTCGACCCGGGCCGGGTAGACCCCATGCGCGTCGCCGTCCTGCCCCGCGAGGTCGCGGCGCGCGCAATCACCGGTTCGATTGCGCGCAGCGCCTGGGCCGTCAACGCAGCGAATCTCGCGCTGACCATCCCTCTTCTCATCGACTTTGCAGTACGTGAAAATGCTCCCTCTGCACTGCAGGCGCCACTGGCGATCCTCGTCGGGATGCTGGCGTTGTCGCTCGGGGCGTATTTCTTCCCGCGGGGATGGGTCGTCGCGTGCTACCTCGTTGTGGCGGCCGTTGGGGCCGCGCTGTACCAGCTCACGCTGATTGCATCGCATCCGGGCATCGTCAACGGCGGCACCTTCCTATTGAATCGTCCGGCGGTGTCGCTGGTGTTGGTCGGGGTGGTGGCGGCGACCACTTTCACCGGCGTGATGTGGATCGCTGCGGGGCTCATCGACTCGTTTGTGGTGGCGGCAGTGGTCGCGGTAGCCGCGCGCGTTCCCTTCAACCCGGGCTGGGGTCCGGTTCTCTTCTTCACGGTCTATCTCGTTGGCTTTGTGCTACTGCACGCGATTCAGGCCAGTCAGCGCCGACTACTTCCCAACTTCGGCGAATTGGAAAAGGAAACCAGTCGGCTGGGGGTAGAAGAGAGCATGCGGTCGCGGGTTGCATCAATAGTCCACGACACCCTGCTCAACGACCTATCCATCGTCATGACTGCGCCGGACGACCTCGATGACCGGATGCGGGCGCGCCTGCGCGAAGACCTCCAGACCCTGAGAAGTGCCGAATGGCTGCACGAGTCGGCCGCGGTCGTGGTCACAGATGACCAGGACAGCGAAATGCGCAACCAGTTAATGCTCATGATCAGCGACCTTCAATGGCGCGGTCTCACGGTGAACATCACCGGCTCCGGCACCGGAATCTACCGACTCGCGCCAGATGCCGCCACGGCGGTAGTCAATTCCATTCGCACCTGTTTCGAAAATGTGCTTCGTCACTCCGGCGCGACCGTGGCAGACCTCGACCTGGCTTATTCACGGGAGGAAGTCACAATCATGGTCTCCGACCAGGGCCGCGGCTTCGAACCAAACTCCGTGGCAGACGATCGTCTCGGGCTTCGTGAATCGGTGGTCGAGCGCATCCGATCAGTGGGCGGATCGGTACGGATCTGGTCGACGCCTGGAGCCGGCACCTCGATAGTGATGAGGGTGCCGGTGGTCGAGATTGTTGAGCACGAGCGCTCGAGGCACGAGCAACTGATCGAGTCGACTACTGAGCGGTCGACCACTGAGCATGGGACAACTGAGGAGGCGACCGATGAGAGAAAGTAGATCGTCGTTCGCACTCTCGGCGCAGCAGATCGACCCGCTGAGTTGGTTCACGGGGCCTCTTGTGCCCCTCTCGCTGGCAACGATGGCAGCGCTCTACGGCAGTGTCATGATCGCCGTCACGTGGGGCCAGACTGTCGACCCGATCCTGCAGGGTCTCGGCCTGGCGCTGTGCGTGGGTGCCGACGTGGTTGTTCACCTGGCGACCCGTCCCCTGCGCCGCCCGATCGGTTGGCGAATAGGCGCTCTTGCCCTCCTGGTCTCGGCGGCGGGTATGGTGCTCTCGGCGATCGGCTATGCGGGCACGTCATTCTCTGTCGAGTTGTGGTGGGCGCCCATCGCGTTTGGCCTGACTGTCATGACCCTCTCGCCCTACCTCCCGGTGCGCCAGCTGCTTGTGTTGGGCGGGGGATTCACCCTCGCAGTTGTCCTGGCGTCGATCGTCGCCCTATGGCCGGTATCGGGCATTTGGGGCACGATCGGCAGCGCAGTGATCATCGCCTACCCGCCGGTTGTTGCGCTCGCCGCGACAGTCACTTTTTCCTATTTTGTCGTGAGCACAATGCTTCCCCTGGCGGAAAGCCGATCGCGAATCCTTGTTGCCGGGCAGGGGGTGCGCGATGAGGCGGCAGATATTCTCGAGCGGGCGACTGTCGCGCGTCTGACCGCACGTGCCGCCCCATACCTCGAGAGAATCGCGGAGGCCGGGCACATCGACCCCGCCGATCGGGCGCTCGCGGGCCAGATGGCCCGTCGGCTGCGCGATGAGTTGGTGACACAGTCAAACCTGAGCTGGCTCGACTCGATCGCAAGCGAATCCCGCCTTGTGGTCGTCGACCCCGACCGGCTCGCGCGCCGAATGAACAATGCCCAGCGCACAGCACTGCGGGCAATGTTGCGGGCGATCCTCGCCATCCCCGAGACCGACACCAGATCGCTCATGGTCGAGTTGCGAAAAGCGCCGGATGGCGCCACCGCGGTCGGGGTGAGTCTCGATCTGGCACTGCCAGAGGGCACTCGCATCATGCACCTCGCGCCGTACTACCTGACCCTTCGCACCACTGCCCGCGATCTCGCCTTCGACCGCGACAAACTCAGCGTCACGTTCACTATGGAACCGGGGGAACGTTAGCGGCCTCGGCTGCCGCAGTGCCGGCCGCAGTTCTGCCGGTGCCTGATCAGTTGCCGCTGTGCCCAGCCGAACCCAGCTCTTTCGTGGCCTCGACGACGCGGGCGGCCATGGCGGTCTCGGCAAGCTTGCCCCAGCTGCGCGGGTCATAAACCTTCTTGTTGCCGAGTTCGCCGTCCACTTTGAGGAATCCGTCGTAGTTGCGTAGCACCGTGTCGGCTACCGAGCGGCTGAACGCATACTGGGTGTCGGTATCGATGTTCATCTTGATGACACCGGCTGCGACAGCGGTCGCGATCTCTTCGGGTGTCGAACCGGATCCACCGTGGAAGACCAGGTCGAGCGGCTTGGGCCCGGTGCCGTACTTCTTTTCGAGGCCGTCCTGGATCGTGGCGAGAATCTCAGGGCGCAGTTTCACGTTGCCCGGCTTGTAGACGCCGTGCACGTTGCCGAAGGTCAGCGCGGCCATGTAGCGCCCCTGCTCACCCAGGCCGAGGGCCTCGACCAGCTGGATCGCGTCATCCAGCGTCGTGTACAGGTGCTCATTGATTTCGTGGGTAACCCCGTCTTCCTCGCCACCGACGACGCCGACCTCGACCTCGAGAATCGCGTTGATTGCCTTCATGCGCGGCAGGAGGGTCTTCGCAATCTCGAGGTTTGCCGACAGGGGCACGGCCGAGCCGTCCCACATGTGCGACTGGAAGATCGGGTTGCGGCCCGCCTTGACCTCGGCCTCGGATGCGGCAATGAGCGGCAGTACGAACCCGTCGAGTGCATCTTGCGGGCAGTGATCGGTGTGCAGGGCGACGGTAATCGGGTAGTTCTTGGCTACCTCTGTCGCGAACGCGGCAAATGCAAGCGCTCCGGATGCCCGGTTCTTGACTGTCTGCCCGGCGAAGTAATCGGCGCCACCGGTTGTCACCTGAATGATGCCGTCGGAGCCGGCCTCGGTCAGACCCTGAAGCACGGCGTTGATCGTCGAGGAAGACGACACGTTGATTGCCGGGTAGGCGAATCCGCGTGTCTTTGCTTTGTCGAGCATCTCGGCGTACTGATCTGGGGTGGCAACGGGCATGACGGCTCCTTCGGTGGTGGCGCTCAAAGTCTAACGAGCGCCACTGCGGTCGGCTGTCGCGGGTACGCTGGAACTGCGTTGATTCAACCGGCGAATCCCCACCACAGCGATCTGCCTCATTCGATACCCGAAGGACCTGCTGTGGCAACCACCGAATCCGGAACTCTCTTTCTGCACCCCGACCGCAACCTCGCGCTGGAGTTGGTGCGAGCCACCGAGGCCGCTGCGATCCGTGCCGTGCCGTTCATCGGCAAGGGCGACAAGAACGGTGCGGATGGCGCGGCGGTCGATGCCATGCGCAAGTTCCTCGGCACTGTCGATTTCGACGGCGTTGTGGTGATTGGCGAGGGCGAGAAAGACAAGGCGCCGATGCTGTTCAACGGCGAACATGTCGGAACGGGCAACGGTCCGTCGTGTGACATTGCGGTTGATCCCATCGACGGCACGTCGCTGACTGCGGCAGGTCGCCAGAACGCGCTGTCGATGATCGCGGTCGCAGACCGGGGAAGCATGCTTGACGCCTCGACGGTGTTCTACATGCAGAAGATCGTGACGGGTGCCGAAGGGCGTGGCGTCATCGATATCCGCAAGCCGATCGGCGACAACATCCGTGCGCTTGCTAAAGCCAAGGGCAAGCCGGTCGACGAGATCGTGATCGCGGTGCTCGACCGCCCACGCCACGTCGAACTAATCGACGAGATTCGCGCGGCGGGGGCCGGTACGCGCCTCATGCTCGATGGTGACGTCGCCGGCGGTATCAACGCGGCGATCTACGGCACCCGCATAGACATGTGCGCGGGCATCGGCGGCAGCCCCGAGGGCGTTGCGACGGCGTGCGCAATCAAGGCGCTCGGCGGCGAGATCCAGGCGATCCTCTACCCCAAGACCGACGACGAGATGCAGAAGGGGCTGGATGCCGGGCTCCTGTTCGACCATGTGTACGACGCCGACACCCTCGTGCGCAGCGACAACACGTTTTTCGTCGCAACCGGAGTGACCGACGGCGGCCTCGTCAGGGGTGTGCGACGCCTCGGCCCGATCATCCGCACGGAAAGCATCGTGCTGCGGGCCCGCTCGGGCACGATCCGGCGCGTGACGGCCGACCACCTCGCCGAGAAATGGCTCGACGCCTGAGCTGAATCAGCTGAACGGCTTACGGCTAAGCACGCTTGAGCTTGCGGGTTACGGGCGGAAGGTCAGGAATCTCAAGTTCGGGGCGGCGCACGCCGTCGAGTTTGTCGAGGGCATCGAGTTCGTCTAGGGCATTGAGTTCCATCTCGACGGCAGTGAGTTGCTTGGCCGATTGCTCAACAGTCGCCGCGGTGCCTATGACAGTCGATTCGTCGAGCGCGTTCAGCTTCCGGGCAGTGACAAGCACGCGGGTCTCGAGCGAGTTCGCGAACTGGTTGTAGCTGTTGACAGTCGAATCGATTGAGCGCCGCAGCTTGTCGGCGTGCTCTGACAACTTCGCCAGTCGCTGGTAAAGCTCTTTGCTCAGATTGAAGAGGGTCTTTGCTTCGTCGGTCAGCACGTTCTGCTGCCACGTGAAGGCGACAGCTTTCAGCACCGACCACAGTGAGACGGGGGATACCAACGCCACATTCTTGCTGAACGCGTAGTCCATGATCGAGGGGTCAGCCTCCATGGCTGCCGAAATCAGTGATTCGCTCGGGATGAATGCCATCACCTGTTCGGCCGACCCATCGAGCCCAGCCCAGTACGCCTTACTCGCGAGAGTATCGACGTGGCCGCGGAGCACCTTCACGTGCTTACGGATGAGCGCCTCCCGTCGTGCACCCTCCTCACCGGTCGCGGTGACCGAGATCTGGCTTGCCTCGAGGTAGGCGGTGAACGGCACCTTCGCGTCGACGGCGATGTTCTTGCCGCCGGGCAGGTGGATGACCATGTCGGGGCGACCGGCACCGGCATCCGAGTTAATGCTGTGCTGCACATCGAAGTCGACACGCTCGATGAGGCCTGCCGCCTGCACCACGTTGCGCAACTGGGTCTCGCCCCATACGCCGCGGGTGGAGTTGCTGCGCAGTGCCGAGGCAAGGGACTCTGTGGTCACCCTGATCTGCTCACCCGAGAGTTGGGTCTGCTTGAGTTGCTCTGCGATGGCGCCGTACTGCTGGCTGCGCTGGGTTTCGAGTTCAGTGACCTTGTGCTGCATAGTGCGCAGTGACTCTTGTACGGGTGTGAGGGCCTGGAGCACTTTTGACTCGCGCTGTTCGCGGTCGGACTGGGTCTGGGCATCCGACCGCTGGCGTTCGATGACATCGCGGTACTGCGCCTGCAGCGACTCGACCTGCTCGCGCAACGCCTCGGCGCGCGCCTGGATCGCGGCGTGGTCCGCGGCGAGCTGGGCCTGCACTGCGCGCTCGTCGGCCTGCAGCCGTGCGAGAGCCGCGGCGTGTTTTGCCTCGGCCAGAGCCGGGTTGGCAGCGCCGGAGCGCGACTTGGCAACGAGCATCCCGATGATGGCGCCAAGCACTACGCCGGCACCGAGGCCGATGAGCAGGGAGACGATGGGGTCCATTTGCCCAGTGTGACAGTGGCGGGCGACAAAGCCGGGGCGGCAGGCCGCCGGTCGGGCTAGCGCCCTTCTGCAGCCGCTTCCACGCCGCGCTCTACCGGGGCGCCGATCCGACCGATGCGCGAGCCGCTGAGCTCCGCGAGCTCCGCGATGTCGGATGCGCCGTGCCGCCCGGCCGCGTGCACAATGATCGCGGCGCAGGCCTCGGCATCCGCCAGCGCATTGTGGTGGCTGAAGTCTTCGAAGCCGGCGGCCATCGCGGCGGACGGCAGGCGGTAGGAGTCGAGGCTGTAGGTCTTGCGCGCCACCTGCAGGCTGCAGAGGTATGAGTAGCTCGGGGCCACGACGTACGAGGCGGCACTGGCGGCGGTGATGACACCCATGTCGAAGCTCGCGTTGTGGGCCACTAGGTGATCGTTCTCGGCGAACGCGGTGAGGTCGGGCAGCTGTTCGCTCCAGAGCAGGGCGTCGGTGACATCCACTTCCATAATCCCGTGGATGCGTACATTCCACTCAAGGAATGCATCGTGCCCGAAGGGCGGCTTGATCAACCAGTAGGCGGTGTCAACGACGCGACCGTCGCGCACCTTCACCATGCCGACCGAGCAGGCGCTGGCCGCCGAGTTGTTGGCAGTCTCGAAGTCGATCGCGGTGAAATCCAGTGGCACATGACGATGGTCACACGGGGGTCCGACGCTGGGCGGGTGGGCGCGCCGAGATCCTCCCTCGCAGGCTCGGTCAGCGCTGGCGTCGCGCGATCGCTGGCGCGATTGTCCCAGCACCAGCGCGCAGTACGCTTGACCCTCGTGGCTCTCACTATCGCAATCGTCGGTCTTCCCAACGTCGGCAAGTCGACGCTCTTCAACGCGCTGACCAAGAACCAGGTGCTGGCTGCGAACTACCCCTTCGCCACCATCGAGCCCAACGTCGGCGTCGTCAACCTTCCGGATGCCCGGCTCACCAAACTCGCAGAACTCTTCAACAGCGAACGCATCCTGTCGGCGCCCGTGTCATTCGTCGACATCGCAGGCATCGTCAAGGGTGCCTCGGTGGGGGAGGGCCTCGGCAACAAGTTCCTCGCCAATATCCGTGAGGCCGACGCGATCGCAGAGGTCGTGCGCGGCTTCCGCGACCCGGATGTCGTTCACGTCGATGGCAAGGTCGACGCGGCATCCGACCTCGAGACCATCAACACCGAGCTGATCCTGGCCGACCTGCAGACCCTCAACAAGGCGATCGAGCGCTACGAGAAAGAGCTGAAGACGAAGCGCGTCGAGCCGGCGGTGCTCGAGTCTGCTTTGGCTGCGCGCGCCGTGCTGGACTCGGGCAAACCTCTGTCGTCCGCCGGCGAATTCCCGCTCATCAAAGAGCTCGGCCTGCTCACCGCCAAGCCGTTCATCTACGTCTTCAACGTCGACGAGCAGATCCTCGGGGATGCCGCTGCTCTCGCCTCGCTTGCCGCCCTCGTTGCTCCCGCCCAGGCCATCTTCCTCGACGCCAAGCTCGAGTCGGAGCTCATTGACCTCTCTCCTGAAGA
>JBDUDZ010000034.1:0-13934 GCA_040002635.1 Rhodoglobus sp. | reverse complement strand
GCCATCGCTGATGGCGTGCCCCTGGAGGCCCACTACGTCTGGTCACTTCTCGACAATTTCGAATGGGCGGAGGGCTACCAGCAACGCTGGGGCATCGTCGCGGTCGACTTCGAGACTCAGGAGCGCACGCCGAAGAAGAGCGCACTCTTCTACAAAGGTGTCATTGCCGCGAACGCGGTTACTGCCTAAGCCTTCGACTGGGGTGCCGCTGCAGCACCGGTCTGTCTAGGCCCGGGCGGCAACCGCATTCAGCAGTGCTGCACCCTGGCGCGATTGCGGAACAGTAACGATAAACACTCGGCCGTCCTTGCGAGTGACCTCGATCGCCTCCCCACTGCGCAGGATAACTCCAACCCGTTTGCCGAAGCCTCGGATGCCGTAGCCACCGAAATCCCGCAGCGCGACGACGTCGGTCGGTGTCGCCGAATCCACGTCAGCGGAAGGGATGATGAACCGCGGCACACCCAGCACCGATCGCACCTCCATCCCCTTCGCGTCGATCCTGACCGTCCAGAACAGCGCACTCACCACGACCACCCCGATGAGGACCATGCCGGTCACCCACGCCACGAATATGCCAGTCGGCGCGGTTAAACCCATGAGCACACCCCCGCCGACGATCACCACGGCAAGACCACCTATCGCGAATGTGCCGACCGCGCGCGAGGGTTCGATGCGCTGCAGCCAGGCGGCCCGCTCCTGGGCACCGAGATTCATCACCGGAAGATCGGCGTGAGCCGCTGGCACGACCGCGGCGGCAGCGGGCAGGGCGAACCATCCCCCGACTCCTGCCACGATGGCCAGCCCCAACGCCAGTAGCAAGGTCGGGAAGATCGATGGGGCATCATGGCCGTCTCTTAGCCCCTGCTGGCTTAACGCCGAGCCCGCGCCCGATACCGCGATGAGTGTGGCGATAGCAGGGGCCATGGCCAGGATCATCCGTTGGGTTGCATTGGAGCCGCGGATCAGCCGGGCTAGTGCGAATGACAGCGCGGAGTATCCGACTATCAACGCCGCGATAAACACCATGCTGCTCACCGGACTTGCGAAGTCGTCTGGTTGCCCAGAGGGCCCCCAATGGGTAGCAATCGGATCTGGAAGTCGGGGCAGCGCGAGCAGGATCGCGATGATCCCGGCAGCGCCGATCACCAAGGGAGCGATGACCCCCACGATAATCATGCGTGTCTTGATTGTCATTCGTATGCCTTCCTGATCAGGGCGTTTAACGCTCCTGGGCTGAGTTCAAGCCGTTTCGCTTCTGCTACGACGCGGTCAATGTCGAGCGAGAGCCGCGAATAGTCGCGCGCGCTATCGGCGACTACCGCACCGCGGCCGCGTCTTAGCCCAATAAATCCTTCGTCCCGAAGCACCTGGTAGGCACGAAGCACGGTGTGCACATTGATGTCGAGGGATGCAGCGAGCTCACGCCCCGCGGGCAGACGGTCGCCGGCCTCCAGCTCGCCGCCCATCACCTGCTCGCGGATTGCTGTCACAAGTTGCTCGAACAGGGGCACCGACGACGCTGCATCGATGGATATGTACACGGCATTATTCTATTTCACCTAGAACAAGTATTGCAACTGGGCACCTCGCGAGACCGCGCTTGGCCCTCGCGGCTCGCGCCTGCAGCCACGCGGAGGCGCGTTCATCACGTTTCGATAACGGCCTGCGAGCATATTTTTGCTGTGCTGGCACGGGTCGATGCGCACCCCCTAGACCGATCCGTCTGCAGGTGTAACGCCGACGTGATGGCCCAGTAACACCTGGTGAGCGACGATGACTGCAATCAAGGGGAATCATGTCAACTTTCATTTCAGAATCATCCGGGGACCCACGAAGGCGTTCACTCTTTCCGCGGATAGCGGCGGTCGCAGGCGCCCTGTTCCTCGCGATCTTCCTCGCTCTCACCGTGGGAGTCGGTGGCGCATCCGCAGCCGACCTCCAGTGCGGCGGCATCGACAACGTGGGCGGGCAGGGAATCAGCTGCAGCGTCACAGTCGTCAACAACCTCGACTTAAACGACCCCACCCAGACTTTCTCCACCGTCACTCTGAGCTCGTGCGCAGGCTTTGCGGGGCCCGTCCTGGGTGGCACCTGCGGCCCGGTAACCACAACAACCACGACAACCACGACGCTGACCACGTCTGTCGACCAGTGCAACGGCTCAGGTAACGGCGGTGGCGGCGTGGTGTATTGCACGGTTGACGTGTTGAACCAGATCACCGGAACGAGTGCTGCGCCCGTAGCAGCGACGGTAAATGAGTGCATCGGCTCCGCCACCGGAGTCGCCCCGGTCGGATTCGCCTGCGACACCTTCACAGATCCGGCGGCCGCTCCGCCTGCCGCAGTAACAACCGATCCGGCTACTGCCACAGTTGTGCAGTGTGGTGGATCGGGCAACACCGACGGGAGTGTCGTCGATTGTTCGGTCGCCACGGGCTCAACTATCGCTGCCGGCACCATCCTGCCGGTCACGGTCAACCAATGTAATGGCTCTGGCAACGGCAACGGCGGCGTCGTTATCTGCCGCGTGCGTATCAACACTGTTAACAGGTTGACATCCACGGTCACCTCCTACAGTGCGGGTACAGCGACGTTCACCCCCCTGCCGAGCACGCCTGCCAATAACCTGGCCGCGCCGCAGCAGGTGGTAGTGCCAGCAGTCAACTTCGTGCCCCCGATCACGCCCGTGGTGACACCGCCCGTCGTAACACCGCCGGTTGTAACACCCCCGGTCACACCGCCGGCAACTGTCAGCACGAGTCGCAATCGGCTCGCCAGCACCGGATCCCTTGCCAGTACGGGTGCTGATCCCGCCCCGATGGCGACCTTCGGAATACTTCTGCTGCTGTTCGGCACAGCAAGTGCACTCACATCACGACTCGCACCCAGGAAGAGGTAGCGGCGCGGGCAATATGGGGGCGGGCCACAGCGGGGGTGCTGTGGCCCCTAAACAGGGGGTTTCCGGCGTATTGCCCTTCCGTAGAATAAGTGTTCTACGGATGGGCGACGCGATTGATCAACTTTGAACGGTGGAGTCTCCTGGTTGTCGGGGAGGCTCTTCGCCGTGATGCGACAAGGTTTGCCGATTTCCTGCACGACCTGGATCTAGACGAGGTTACGCTCGCCGCGCGGCTCGATGACCTCGTCCGGGCGGGCCTCATGGATCTCGTGGTGGATCCTGTTGCCGGCGAACCCCGCTATCTCCTCACAGAGAAGGGCAGGGGCCTTGAGGCCGTCATCGTCGCCCTGGACAACTGGAGCGAGCGCTGGGCACTTCCCGCCCCACTTCCCGCAGAACTCACTATCGGCCTGGAACTGAACGACATTACGCCACTGGTGCCGTCCGTGCTCATCGAGATCTCAATCCTCGGGGCGTTCGCCCTCCGGGTCGGCGGCAAGACTATTACCGGTCTTTCCGTTGGTTCCCAACGACTCTTGGTGTTCCTCGCGCTGCACGATCGGGCGATCACGAGAATCGCGGTCGCCGGCTCGATGTGGCCGGATGCCACCGAAGAACGCGCCGGAATCAGCCTGCGTTCAGCCCTCTCTCGCCTCGACCCGGCCACTCGCGAGACGATCCTCGTCGCTAGCGCGGGCCTGGGGCTCGCAGAAACCGTCGCGGTTGACCTGCGGGATGCCCAGGCTCTCGCCCATCGCCTGCTCGCGCCCGGCGGCTCAGCACTGCCTGCCGATCTCAGCTCGGAGGCGCTCAACGCGCTGTCGCGGGAACTTCTGCCCGACTGGTACGACGACTGGGTGGTGGCAGAAGCCGAAGACTGGCGACAGTTGAGGATGAGCGCCCTGGAGGCGTTGGCCAGGATTCTCGTCGATGACGGACGGCTCGCCGAGGCCGCGAGCGCCGCGCGGGCAGCCATGAAGGTTGAGCCATTGCGCGAGAGCGCCCATGCAAGCCTCATCCGGGTGCACATTGCCGAAGGCAACCAGACAGAAGCACTTCGCGTGTTCGACCGCTACAGCAGCCTGCTGATGAGCGCACTTCAACTGCGACCAACCGAGCATCTCAACGAACTCGTCAACGACATCCGCGCGCGCGAGGGTCGGGGATTCGCCCGCCGTGTCGGTGACCTACAAGAATCGATCGGGTGACGCGGGAAGGTTTGCCGACCGGATCGGCTTGACCATTCCGTGACTACCACCAGTGGCAAAGCGCCAACCACTACAGAAGCAATATCCGTCCCGCCGACGAGCAGCACGTCAGCTCGCAAGGCAGTCTGGGCCGCACTTGTCGGCTCATCCCTGGAATCCTTTGATTTCTATGTGTTCGCCTATTTCAGTGCGATATTCGCCCCGAAACTGTTCTTTCCCGAACTCGATCCGGGGGCAGCGCTCCTCGGATCGTTCGGTGTATTCGCTGTCGCGTTCCTGATCCGCCCGGTAGGCGCGGTGATCTTCGGCAATCTCGGCGATCGAATCGGCAGAAAACGCACCCTGCTCGTGACAATCACGATCATGGGCGTCGCCACCGGAGCCATCGGCCTGCTGCCCGACTTCGCGACACTAGGCCTCGCTGCGCCGGTGCTGCTGGTGCTGCTGCGTCTCGTGCAGGGGCTTTCGCTCGGTGGTGAATGGGGCGGCGGCATCCTGATCGCGGTCGAACACGCAGAGCCGAAACGCCGCGGCCTGTATGCAGCGCTGCCGCAGCTGGGATCACCGATTGGAACCATCCTGACCGGGGCGCTTCTGCTCGTGCTGAGCGCAACAATCGCGCCCGCCGACATGCTTGCGTGGGGTTGGCGCATCCCGTTCCTTCTCGCATTGCCGCTGCTCGCCGTGTCGCTTTACCTCCGACTGGCGATCGACGAGACGCCGGTATTTAAGAATCTCTTGGCCACCGACCGACGCGAGCGAGTGCCTGTGCTTGCTGTCCTCCGCCGATACCCCCTGGCAATCATCGTGGCGATTGGCGCCGCGCTGCTGGGCATTGGCTCGTACTCGCTCATGAACACCTACACGATCGGGTACGGCATCAGCGTGCTCGGGTTTTCCTATCCCGACCTCGCACTGGCCACCCTCATCGGCAGCCTGCTGCAGCTCGTGACAATCCCCCTGTTCGGCCTTCTCGCCAACCGAGTCGGATCCGCCAGAGTGGTGATCATCGGAGCGATCGGCACGTTACTTATCGCTTTCCCCATGTATTTCCTCTTGCAGTTCGCTACCTTCCCGATTCTCGTGGGAACGATGATCATCGGTGGAATCTTGCCCACCCTCGCCTGGGCGGGACTAGGCGGCCTGATGGCAGACATCTTCGGCGGACCTGTCAGGTATAGCGCGCTGTCGATCTCCTACGCGGTGGCCGCCGCCCTCTCCGGCATCGTCCCAATCGCGACCCAGGGGCTATCGATCGCCACGGATGCCGCGTGGTGGCACCCCGGCGTCGTGCTCGCGATTCTCTCGCTCATCACACTCGTCAGCGCTGTTATTGCGTCTCGCTGGAGGCGTCCGGTCGACGTGCAGCCCCTCGCGGGATAGTCGAACACGTCTCAAAATTCGGTTGTTTTCGGATGAGGGAGAGCCATAGGCTGTCCCTCATCCGGGGGCAACCTCAGGCCCCAGACTTCGGCAATGTGATGAGCCACGAGGATCCGATGAGCGACGACACCCCCACCCAGCGGTTGGATGCGGCGGGCGACTCCCCGACGGAGAGAACTGCGGTCCCGTCCGAGGAGGTTGTCGAGGAGCGCAAGTCGAGGCGCCTCATCACGATCCTCGCGATCATCGGTGGACTGCTGTTGGTCGCAGTTCTCATCTTGCTGATTCTGCTCTTGACGAAGGGCACCGGTTCACCGACCGCGTTACCCACCAGCAGCCCTTCGCCGAGCACGAGCTCCAGCTCTGCCCCCACTCCTACGAAAACTGCGACCTCGACTCCCAGCCCTACCCCGACGGCAACCGCAACGCAGGCACCACCACCGCCACCGGACACATCCACATCGGTGACGAGCTTCACGATGGGCAAATCCCACAACTGCAGTCAAGGTACGCCCGTCTATCTCACGGTGTCCTGGGCGAGCAAGAACGGCGTGGTCGCCTACTTTGGGGTGAATACAAACGATGCACAAACCGGCGGAATGGGTTGGGAGCTGCCGCCCAACGGCGACCAGAAAGACTTCCCCGACGGCTACGTGCCCTATGAATATCAATGCGGCAACACCAGCACTGACTACACGATCACGATCGTCGGCAGCGACGGCACCAAGGCGAGCAAGAAGTTCACGGTAAAGGCCGAGAACTAGCCCCGGAGGATCGCCCGGGCCTGCCATAGAATTGGCTGACAACCACATTCAGGCACCCCTTCGCCGCGCGCGACGAACACGACACGGTGCCGCATATATCGAACCGGAGCGCCGCCATGACTTCACCCATCCCCGCCGGGCAGATTCCCGCTTCTGAGATACCCGAGAAGCCCGCCCTCGAGGGCCTGGAAGACCAGTGGTCGCCAGTCTGGGAAGCCAATGGCACCCACCGGTTCGATCGGGATGCCGCTCTCGCCGCGCCCGACTCTGTGTACTCGATCGATACTCCCCCGCCGACAGCATCCGGCAGCCTGCACATCGGCCACGTCTTTAGTTACACCCATATGGACCTTGCGGCACGCTTCCAGCGCATGCGCGGCAAGCAGCTGTTCTACCCGATGGGATGGGACGACAACGGGCTCCCGACCGAGCGACGGGTGCAGAACTACTACGGCGTGCGGTGCGACCCCACGTTGGCGTACGACCCGTCGTTCGTGCCGCCGCTGCAGGGTGGGGAGGGCGCGTCATCCAAGGCCGCCGACCAGCAGCCGATCTCGCGACGCAACTTCATTGAGTTGTGCGAAACCCTCACCGCCGAAGACGAGAAGCAGTTCGAAGACCTGTGGCGACAGCTGGGGCTGAGTGTCGACTGGAGCCTGACCTACCGCACCATCGGCCGGGAAGCGCAGCTCGCGGCGCAGCGCGCGTTCCTGCGCAACCTCGCTCGCGGCGAGGCCTACCAGGCCGACGCCCCGACCCTGTGGGACATCACATTCCGAACTGCTGTCGCCCAGGCCGAGCTTGAAGACAAGGAGCAGCCCGCCGCCTATCACCGGGTGTCTTTCCACAAACCGGACGGCTCCACTGTAGAGATCGAGACCACCCGGCCGGAACTTCTGCCGGCCTGTGTGGCGCTGGTGGCGCATCCGGATGACGAGCGCTACCGAGACCTGTTCGGCACGACTGTCACGACCCCGCTGTTCGGCGTCGAAGTGCCGATCGTTGCCCATCACCTTGCCCAAAAAGACAAAGGCTCTGGCATCGCCATGATCTGCACATTCGGCGACGTGACCGACGTGATCTGGTGGCGCGAATTGGACCTGCCGAACCGCACGATCATCGGAGCCGACGGCCGCATTCTCGCCGACCCGCCCGCTGTGATCGCCACGGATGCCGCTAAGGCCGCCTACGCCGAACTCGCGGGCAAGACGGTCTTCTCGGCAAAGGCGAAGGTCGTTGAACTGCTGAAACATTCCGGAGAGATGATCGGCGACCCAAAGCCGATTATGCACTCGGTGAAGTTCTACGAGAAGGGCGACAAGCCACTCGAGATCATCTCGACGCACCAGTGGTACATCAGCAACGGCGCGCGCGACGAGAAGCTACGCTCACGCCTCGTGGACGCCGGAAAGCAGATCTCATTCACTCCGGACCACATGCGAGTGCGCTACGAGAATTGGGTCGGTGGCCTCACCGGTGACTGGCTCATCTCACGCCAGCGGTTCTTCGGTGTGCCCATCCCGGTCTGGTACGAGCTCGACGCTGATGGCAACAAGGGCGCCGTCATCGTGCCGTCAGAAGACCTGCTGCCCATCGATCCCTCCTCCGACGTGCCGGCCGGCTACACCGAGGCTGACCGCGGCACGAAATTCGCGGGCGAACTCGACATCATGGATACCTGGGCCACGTCGTCGCTCACTCCACAGATCGCCGGCGGCTGGGTCACCGATCCCGAGCTGTTCGATCTCGTGTTCCCGTATTCGCTGCGCAGCCAGGGGCAGGACATCATTCGCACCTGGCTGTTCGCGACGGTGCTGCGCGCCGAGCTCGAAGAGGGCAAGGTGCCGTGGAAGAACGCCGGCATCTCGGGCTTCATCGTCGACCCCGACCGCAAAAAAATGTCGAAGTCGAAGGGCAACGTCGTCACCCCCAAGGGGATGCTCGATGAGCATGGATCCGACGCGGTGCGTTACTGGGCGGCGTCATCCCGACTCGGCACCGACGCCGCCTTCGACCCGCAGAACCCGAAACAGGTCAAGATCGGTCGGCGACTGGCAATCAAGGTGTTGAACGCGGCGAAGTTCGTGTACTCGTTCCCCCCACCCTCAATTTCGACAGGCTCACTCAGCGCTGTCACTGAGGCGCTCGACCTGGACATGCTGGCCGAACTCGGCTCTGTGATCGAACTCGCAACGAAATCGCTCGAGGAGTATGACCACGCTCGAGCGCTCGAGGCCACCGAGCAGTTCTTCTGGACGTTCTGCGATGACTACCTCGAGCTGGTGAAGGAGCGCGCATACGGCGCGGGCACGCCCGAAGCCCAGGCCAGCGCCACGACAGCCCTGCGCACAGCAATAGACGTGTTGCTGCGGCTCTTCGCCCCGTACATTCCGTTCGCGACCGAAGAGGTGTGGAGCTGGACGCACGAGGGGTCGGTGCACGTTGCGCCCTGGCCGACGGCGGCGGATCTGGGCGTGGATGCCGCCCCAAGCGGGCTGCTCGCAGCTGTGGGCGCTGCACTCATCGGCATCCGGCGAGCGAAGACAGACGCGAAGGCATCGCAAAAGACCGACGTCACGTCAGCGACGATCGCCGGCCCCGCCATCCTCGCGGGGGGTCTGGCCGATTTGAAGGCTGTCGGCCGCATCGTGAGCGTAGTGTTCGTGGAGTCTGAGTCGATTGACGTACGAGACATCGTGCTCGCAGAGGCGACTGACGCGTGAGCAAACAGATCGGACAATCATGAATGAACAAGCCGTGACGGTGCGAGACATCCGTGAAACTGATCATGACAGCTGGCGACGCCTGTTCACCGAGTACGGCGTCTTCTACAAAACCGACTTCGGTGACACAGTTCTCGATGGCGTCTGGGCCTGGCTGATGGATGCCGAATCCGACGTCTGCGCGGTGGTGGCGGTCGACGGGGGCCTGGCCTACGGTTTCGCGCACTATCGCCAGCTGCCTGACACGTTCACCGCCGGACCCGCCTGGTTTCTCGACGACCTCTACGTGCAGCCGGGGCACCGCGGCTCGGGCGCAGGGGCCGCGCTCATCGAGGCGGTTGCTGAGCGCGCGGCATCCGACGGCGGCGGTACGCTGCGCTGGGTCACCGACACCGACAACCACGCAGCGCAAGCCGTCTACAACAAGCTGGCAACAAAGACCTCCTGGCTCACCTACGAGCGGGAGACCTGATGCAGTTGGGGACACGCTGGAGCGTAGGCGAGCGGCCGCCCACACTTCCCGATGCTGTAGGAATCGCAATCAGGGGCGTTGAGGATGAACTCGTGGGCGTGGACACCACGGGGTGGCGTTGGACCTTGACCTGGCTCGAGGGGCGACCGGTAGTCGAACTCGACGACGGCACCACCATCAGGGTTGCATCGGACGGTGGCGTGAGCGTGCACGAGCCCACCTAGCGTTTCGACACAGCTCTTAGGCCTCAGTCGGCGAGAGGCCTGGCCGCTTAGAACGCACGCACGATGCGCAATGCCGCAGCCCGCTGCTCGCGCTCGATCACGAGGGTGTTTTCGCGGCGTAATGTGTGCTGCTCGCGAGTAATGAAGCCACGGTCGGCGCGCTGACGCGCCCAGAGCATCATGACGAGACTGAGGCGCATCACCAGGCGATCAATGCCGTGTGCACGGGCCCGGCGCGCTGCGGGAGCCGCGTGGCTTTGTTTGTAAACGCTCGTTGCAGTCATCGCCTTCGCCTCTCCCTTGTTTGCCAAGTTATGGGGTGCCACTGACATTGCCGGTGCAGTTGTGGGTGTCGTATTCAGGGTGATTGTCATGGAATTTCCGGTGTTTCTTCGCCGTCGATGACGGGGAACGCATTGAAATGGATCTGAACCGGACGCGAACCTGGATCGTCGCGCCCACGGTATTTGTCGAGCGATTTCGCGAAGGTCTCCCAGGCGGTAACTATCTCGTGCAACTGACCCGACGTCACCCGCACGTTGAAAGTGGTCACGGCCGTGTTGGCCAGCCACTCGGGCGAGAGTTCATTCTCCCCACGCTCAATAAAGTCAGTAAGCAGGCCAGCCCGGGAGCGGTCCCACTGGCGAACTACCGAGCGAGTCGCGGCTTTCGCGGCGGGCGAATCACCCGCGCCTTTCGCCGTGACACTGATGCCGCCCGGCACTCGTTGCCACCAGCGTTCACGCCCAGTCCCCCGGCCCTCAACTTCACGAACGAAGCCGTGCCGCTCAAGCTGGCGCAGGTGGTAGCTCGTGGCGCCGCTCGATTCGCCGAGCCGTTCTGCCAGTCCGCTCGCGGTGAAAGGACCATACGTTGAGAGCGCGTCGAGAAGAGACACTCGCAGCGGATGTGAGAGCGCTTTGAGGCTCTCGAGGTCGAGTTGACGCTCCTCTGGCGGCTGCGCCGGCACGTTCGCCGCCTCGCCCGCTAAACCGTCAGCATCCATGACTGCAAAACTATCATTGCAAAGCTTTCTTTGCAAACTACTCTTTGCATTACGCGCTGTGCGCCTCTAGTTGTTTGCTTTCCCGCAGGTAGCCTCGGCGGCAGTCTGCCCACTGATGTTGTCGGGAAGGGCAACGGGAGCCGCAGGAGCCGCAGTGGCCGCAGTGGCCGGAGCTGGCTTGCGCAACACGTCGACAATCGAGGGCGTCGCGGCGGGCACTGGCGCGGCAGGAGCGGGATCCACTGTCGCCCCGCGACCGAGCGCACCGGTGAGCTGGAGCGGGTCATCCGAAGCAAGAGCAGAGACGAGCGCCTCGGCGGCGTAGTCATTGGGCACGACCCGGTTCGCGTTGTCAGGATCCGCGACTACCGGATATTGAAGGAACACGATGTGGTCGAGGCTCATGTTCTTCATCGCGAGCGCGAGCGAGACTATCGTCGTCGGATTCGCGAGAGACTCAGTTGCCTGAAGATTCGATGCGGCTGCCGAAGCGAGTTGGTACAGCACGATCGGATTTGTCAGCACGCCCTCCCCGATTATTTGCCGAGCCAAGGCCGACAGGAAGACCTGTTGGTTGCTGATTCGTCCAAGATCGCTGCCGTCACCAACACCGGTGCGCGAGCGAACGAACGCGAGGGCCATGCCCCCAGAGACCCGGGAAGTGCCCGCGGGAAGGTCGAGACCAGAATCGGGGTCGAACACAGCGTCGTTGAGGCATACCGTCACGCCACCAACCGCGTTTGCCATCCCGATGACGCCATCGAAGTCGATAGTCGCCGCGTACTGGATGTTCAGCCCGGTGAGTTGTTCAGCGGCGAGTACCACGCACGAGATTCCGCCCTCAGACAGCGTGGTGTTGAACATTCCCGCACTTTGCGCCGAGTAGGTGCCCCCAGACCCATCCGGACATTCGGGGATCGGCGCAATGAGGTCTCGGGGGATGCTAATGACCGCGGCGCTCTGGTGGTCAGCGGCGATGTGCAGCACCATTGTGACGTCGTTGCTGCCCACACCTGAGCTGCCGTCGAGCTGGCCATCGCTGCTGAACTCACCGCCCTGGCCGGTGCGTGTGTCGGTGCCCGCGAGCAGGATGTTTGCACCACCCTGAAGCGCACCCACCCGAGGCGGCGGCGCAACGTGGCCCTGCGCATCAAGCAGCTGCACTCCGGGCTTGATGTGACTCGTCGTGCTCAGCACGAGCGTGCCGACGATCGCGAGGCTGCTGATCACGACAACGGCGATCGTCGCGAGCAGGAAGCGTGCAACTGTGCCGACCGCCCGGGGTTGCCGACCGCGCCGATGACGAACCACGCCCGTCGACCTCAGGCGAAGGTCGCGTCGCGTTGGTTCGAGGTCACGTGTCACGAGCCGACCCTAATCTGCCGACCCGGGAGAATGCCGAAGGGCCACGCTCTCAGGGCAAGACCACAGGGATCATCCAGCTACCAGGATCGATCACCCTGGCGGGTTCAGTCCCTGCGAGTTCATGCCCTGGCGAGTTCAGACCCTGGCGATAATCTCACCGTGCGGCATCGCGAGCCACCCAGTGTCAGCATCCGCCCATTCCCGCCAAGCTCGACTGATTAGCTCGAGGTCGCCCTGCTCGGCGAACCCCTTGCCCAGCGCGTCCGCCGCGAAAGCTGACTGCAACACGCGTGCCTCCCACATGCTGCCCCACCATTCGCGGTCGGCCGGGTCGGAGAAGTTCCAGAGGGATGCCGTAGCCGCCACCTCGTCAAACCCGGCCTCCTGCGCCCAGGCTTTCAGCCGCCGCCCGGCGTCTGGCTCGCCGCCGTTGCTGCGGTGTACCCGCTCGTACAGTGCGAGCCAGCTGTCTAACGCCGGCAGCTGCGGGAACCAGATCGTGCCGGCGTAGTCGACGTCGCGAGCGGCAACGATGCCGCCGGGTTTCACGACCCGGCGCATCTCACGCAGCATCCGCACCGGGTCGGCAACGTGCTGCAGCGTCTGGTGCGCGTGGGCTATGTCAAAGGCTCCGTCGTCGAAGGGGAGTTCGTAAGCGTTGCCGGTGACGAATGACAGGTTGGGGCGAGCGAAGTCGGCTGAGGCTTTCGCGATGACCTCGGCCGAGGCATCCAGCCCGACCACTCGACCAAGCGCGAGCCGATCGGCAAACTCTGCTGTGATAGTTCCCGGGCCGCACCCCACGTCGAGCAGGCTCAGGCCCGGCGCCAGGTGGGGCACCAGATAGGCGGCCGAGTTTTCAATAGTTCGCCAGGTGTGCGACTTGAGCACACTCTCGTGGTGACCGTGGGTGTAGCGCTCTTCGGATGCAGTCATGCTTCGAGAATAGGGTGGGTCAATGACTAACCCGTTCTTCGAACCGTCGACCCTGCCTTTCGGAATGCCTCCGTTCGCGCTGATCGCCGATGAGCACTACCGGCCGGCATTCGAAAAAGGGATGGCAGATCAGCTGGCCGAGGTTGAGAACATCACCCGTAGGCGCGACATGCCAACCTTCGAAAACACGATGATCCCCCTCGAGCGAAGCGGTCAACTCCTCGAGCGCGTCGCCACGGTGTTCTTCAACAAAGCGTCAGCAGACGGCACCCCGTTCACCGAGGATCTGGAAGAGGAAATCGCGCCGCTTCTCGCCGCCCACTCCGATGCCGTCCGGCTCAATTCGGAGCTGTATCGGCACATAGGCGCTCTCTACGAACAGCTCGATGGGCTCGAGCTTGACGCCGAATCACGCTACCTGGTCGAGCGTTACTACATGGAGTTCACAATTGCCGGGGCTGGGCTCGATGACGACGAGAAGCAGCAGTTGCGCGACTTCAACCAGACTCTCTCGACGATCACCACCCGCTTCGAAAAGAACCTGCTCGCCGACACCAACGACCTCGCCGTGATTATCGAGGATGTCGCAGAGCTCGATGGCCTCGAACCCGGCGAGATCTCCGTGGCGGCCGAAGCCGCGAAAGAGCGCGGTCTCGATGGTCAGTATCTCGTGACTCTTGTACTGCCCACCGGCCATCCCTTCCTCGCCTCGCTCACCAACCGTGACGTTCGGGAGCGAATCATGGCAGCCTCCCGCGCTCGCGGTAACCGCGGTGGCGAGTGGGACAACAGCGACCTCGTGCTGCAGATCACTCGCCTTCGCGCCGAGCGCGCCCGCCTCCTTGGCTTCGAGTCGCACGCCGCCTGGGTCATCGCCGATGAAACCGCGAAGAACCCCGAAAATGTGAGCGCAATGCTCGACAAGCTCGCCGGACCGGCTGCCCGGAACGC